>NZ_JAAGPG010000722.1:0-3591 GCF_017104665.1 Burkholderia sp. Se-20378
GAGCACCGGAAGCGGCAGCGGCGCCGGAACCGGCGGCAGCCGGCGCAGCGGACGCGGCAGCAGCACCCGATGCGGCATCGGCCGCCGGTGCGAGCTGTGCGGCGACCGTCTTCACGGTCGCACCCGGGCGCACCTTGTCGACGCCCTGCACGATCACGTGATCGCCCGCTTCCAGACCGCCTTCGACGATCCAGTTCGCGCCCTGCATGCCCGTCGTCTTCAGCGGACGCGGCTCGACCTTGTTGCTGGCGTTCACCACCATCGCAATCGCCTGGCCCTTCTGGTCATGCGTGACGCCGATCTGCGGCACCAGGAACGCGTTCTCGTTCACGCCTTCCTCGATTCGTGCACGCACGAACATGCCCGGCAGCAGCACGCGGCCCGGGTTCGGGAACACCGCACGGATCGTCACCGAGCCGGTGGTCTGGTCGACCGTCACGTCCGAGAACTGCAGCTTGCCCGGTTCGGAATAAGTCTTGCCGTCTTCCAGGATCAGCGACACCTTCGCCGCGCCCGGGCCGCTCGTCTTCAGGCGGCCGCTCTGCACGTCCTGACGCAGCTTCAGCCCGTCGAGGCTCGATTGCGTGAGGTCCACGTACACCGGATCGAGCTGCTGCACCGTCGACATCAGCGTCGCCTGGCTCGCCTGCACGTAGGCGCCCGGCGTCACCTGCGAGATGCCGACGCGGCCGGTGATCGGCGACACGACATCGGTATAGCCGAGGTTGATCTGCGCCGTGTCGACCGCTGCCTTGCCGGCCGCGACATCCGCCGCGGCCTGGCCTTGCGTGGCCACCGCGTTGTCGTAGTCCTGCTTGCTGACCGCGTTCGCGGCCACCAGCACCTTGTAGCGTGCGACCAGTGCGTTCTGCGTGACGAGGTTCGCCTGCGCCTTCGCGAGCGTCGCCTTCGCGCTGTTCAGCGCGGCGACGTACGGCGCCGGGTCGATCTTGTAGAGGCGCTGACCGGCCTTGACGTCGGTGCCTTCGGTGAATTCACGGCGCAGCACGATGCCGTCGACCCGCGCGCGGACCTGCGCGACGAGGAATGCACTGGTGCGGCCCGGCAGGTCGGTGAAGACCGGTACGGATTGCGGTTGGACGGTGACGACGCCGACTTCCGGCGTTTGCGGCGGCGGTGCCGATTCTTTTTTCCCGCACGCGGCCAGGAAAACGGCGGCCGTCGCGACAGTGATTAAGCGGTATGGAACCCGTTCGACGCGCATGGAGCGACCTCTGTGTATAACCAATGGAATAAGTGCCGCACCCAACCGGAGGGAGCGCAACACGGATGCGCCTCACGGCGCAGATCGAACACCTGAAATACTGGACTGCTAGATACAGCAAGCGGCACGAAACCTCCGTGCCGACAGGTTGCCCCGCACTGCGGACTGGAACTTTGGCGGGAATCAGCAGAGTGGGATATTAACTGATTGCCACTTGGGCCATTCGATCGTAGGGTGGTATTGTATATACATTCATGAATGTATGTAAAAAGCCCGTTTATGCCCCGCCTGCTGTCCATTCTTACGGATTGTTACCAACCGCAAGCATAGCCAGTCTATATGACTGCGACGAGGGTTGCAGACCCTATATTCACCTACGATCATTCCAATCAGGCCTGCACATGGTCAGACGTACCAAGGAGGAGGCGCTCGAGACGCGCAATCGCATTCTCGACGCCGCCGAGCACGTGTTCTTCGAGAAGGGCGTGTCGCACACGTCGCTCGCGGACATCGCCCAGCATGCCGGCGTGACGCGCGGCGCAATCTACTGGCATTTCGCAAACAAGAGCGAACTGTTCGACGCGATGTTCGACCGCGTGTTTCTGCCGATCGACGAACTGAAGCGGATGCCGCTCGACGCGCCGGGCGGCAATCCGCTCGACAAGATCCGGCAGATCCTGATCTGGTGCCTGCTCGGCGTGCAGCGCGACGCGCAGTTGCGCCGCGTGTTCAGCATCCTGTTCATGAAGTGCGAGTACGTCGCGGATCTCGAGCCGCTGCTCCAGCGCAACCGCGCCGGGATGAGCGAGGCGCTGCACGCGATCGATGCCGATCTCGCGGGGGCCGTGCGGCTCAAGCTGCTGCCCGAGCGGCTCGATACGTGGCGCGCGACGCTGATGCTGCACACGCTCGTCAGCGGTTTCGTGCGCGACATGCTGATGCTGCCCGACGAGATCGACGCCGAGCAGCACGCGGAAAAGCTCGTCGACGGCTGTTTCGACATGCTGCGCTACAGCCCGGCGATGCTGAAGGACGGCGACTGACCGCGCGACGCGCGCTCGCCTGCGGTTGTCGTTTCATCGGGCGGCGCGCCGACGTCGCCAACACGCTCCCCGCGCCCTCCCCCATCTCCTTCCAGTTTCAGGCCGCCTTCGCGCGCTGCGCGCGGGCCCGCTGGTTCGACGCGGCGACCGAATCGCGCTTCGGCATCGGCGCACCGGCCAGTCCCGCGATCCACGCGTCGGTCGACATCACGGCCGCGAAATTCGACTGGAACACCACCGTGTACGCGCGGTGAATCTCCTCGGCGCTCGCCGCGCCTGCTTCGTTCTCGTACGGCAGCGCGCCCGTCGCGTCGTTCAGGTACTCGACATTCAGCCCCGCGTGCGCCGCGTGATAGACCGTCGACGCATTGCAGTTGTGCGTCATGTAGCCGGCCACCGCGAGGGTGTCGATTCCGTGCGCCTCGAGCCACGCGGCGAGGTCGGTCCCGGCAAACGAGCTTGCCTGCTGCTTCTCGATCAGGTGCGCGTACGGCCGGCCGGCAACGACCGCGTGCAGCGCGACACCGTCGGAGCCGGGCGCGAAGATCGGCGCGCCGGCCGGCGCGACGTGCTGGACGACGATCACCGGCACGCCGGCCGCATGCGCGGCATCGATCGCGCGGCCGATGTTCGCGAGCGACACGTCGAGCGGCGGATACTCGATCGGCAGGTTGCCCGTCACGTATTCGTTCTGGACGTCGATCACGATCAGCGCGCGGCGGGCAGCCGGACGGGAAACGGTTTGGGAAGCGGAATGCGGGACGGCGTTCGACATGACGGGCTCCTGGTCCGGGGGCGCGGCCCCGCCCCGGAACGGGACGGCCAGCGGCGCGATGCGATGCATTGTCGGTGCGCATCGTGCACGGGGACAGTGGCCCGATAGCCATTCTTCGATAGAATCGGGCCATCGCCATTCCGGAGCCCGCCATGACCGCCGCCTCGTCCACCCGGCCCGCCCCGCCCGTTCCGACCGTCGTTGCCGTGATCGCGTACGACGGCATCAGCCCGTTCCACCTGTCGGTGCCGTCGGTCGTGTTCGGCAAGGAGCGCGACGCGGCCGCGTCGCCCGCGTTCGAGTTTCGCGTCTGCTCGGCCGAACGTGGTCCGCTGGCGACGACGGGCGGCTTCACGATCACCGCGCCATACGGGCTCGACGGGCTCGACGATGCGGACATCGTCATCGTGCCGGCATGGCGCGATCCGGACGAAGCACCGCCCGACGTGTTGCTCGACGCCGTCCGCGCGGTTGCCGCGCGTGGCGCGCAGCTCGTCGGGCTGTGCCTCGGCGCCTACGTGCTCGCCGCGGCCGGCCTGCTCGACGGC
>NZ_JAAGPG010000072.1:0-26467 GCF_017104665.1 Burkholderia sp. Se-20378
CACGGCGCGGCACGCGGCCCAGCCGCGGACGGCACGCGCGCCACCGGGGCGCGCGGACGACATCAATCAGATCGGAGCGTTTTCAGGCGGGGCGCGAGGCTGCGCGAGACGGATGCCCTTGCGGGGAAATTCGGGAATGGCCGGCGCGGCCGCGCGGTAGGCGAACGTCCGCACAAAGCCCGGCAGCGCGGGCAGGCGCGACCCGAGCGCCACGTTCGCCGCGAAGCCGGGGCAGTACACGCAGTGCGGCACGCCGGCATGGTCGAACGACGACGTATCGTGATCGCCGCCCGCCTGCGCGAGCACGACCTGACGGGCGCCCGCTGCACTGCACAACTCGAGCGTGAGATCGCCGGAGCCGCTCGATGCAAGACGCGCATAGCCGATGACGGGCGACAGTACGTTCAGTACCAGCGCCAGCCATACGAGGCTGATCCATCGCGTCGTTCGTTTCATTGCGGTCCAGAAAAAGTGCGCGCAAGTATAACAAGCGGCCCGATTGTTGCCGATTCCGCACGAGGCAATAGTCGGCATCGCAGCACGCGTCAGAGCGCATGTGCCGTTAATACAACAGAGACAAAATCTAACGATTCGCCACTGGCATAAATCCAAGCGCGAGGTTGATAATCATCGAACCTGCTGGAGAAATGACCATGGACGAAAGACCAACTCGCATGCCACCGCCGGAGCAAGTGATGAGCCCGGATCCGGAACCCGTCGGCGTGGAATTCCTCGCCGAATTGCCCGACCACGTGCGGGCATTCTTCGACGAGCAGCACAAGCTGTACTCGCCGAAGTGAACGCCTGTTCGGTTCTGTAACCGCCACGTGTCGATCATCGCTATCGTGCGGTTCATCACTGCGCATCGCGCGCAATTCGCCTCGCACCCGGGCCGCAACAGCCTGACGGTGCCGGATCAGCTCGCCTGCTGATTCTCTGGTCGCTGCGCTACGCCGCGCGACTGTCTTCGTCTATCCTTCTGGTTTTCCACCTCCGGCCCGCCCGGCTCTCCCGATCGTTCCGATGAAGCAAGCCATTCGTGCCAGCCTCGCTGTCGCCGCGCTCGGCGTCGCCCTCTTTTCGTCCCCGCGCATCGCCAATGCAGACGGCGACGACACCGCCCTCACCAACATCGTCGCGCTCGCGTCGCAGCGCCTCGCGCTCGCCGAACCGGTCGCTCGCTGGAAATGGGCGAATCACAAGGCAATCGAGGACCGGCCGCGCGAAGCGGAGCTGCTCGTATCGGTCGAGAAGCGCGCGGCACAGGCCGGCGTCGATCCCGCGTTCGCACGGACGTTCTTCGAGGATCAGATCACAGCGAGCAAGGATGTGCAGAACGCGCTGTTCGCGACCTGGCGCGCGACGCGGCCGCCAGAGGGCACGCCGCCTGATCTCGCGACCAGCACGCGCCCGGCGCTCGACCGGCTGACGCAGAAAATGCTCGCGGGGCTCGCGCAGGTTGCGCCGCTGCGCGATGCGCCTGATTGCCAGGCGCGGCTCGCGCGCAGCATCGCCAACTGGAAGACGCTCACGCGCTACGACTCCACGCAAACGCAGGCACTCGACACCGCGCTGTCGCACGTCTGCTCGGCCGGCGGCGCAAGCGCGATCGGCTGACGACAGCGGGCGCGGGTCGCGTGCCCGCGCCTGATTAACCCGCTTGCCCCTCAGGCGTGAGCGCGGCGAGCGGAATCAGTTGCAGGCCGCGCGCGAGGTGCGTCTGCAGCAGGCGGTGGGTGAAGGGTTCGAACGCACCGTCCGCCCCGTCGGCCGCGAGCCGTGCGGCCGCGTCGAGCGATTCCGCCGCGCCGAGATAGCGCCAGCCATCGATCACATGAAACAGGCGGCGCTCGCCGCTCGCCTCGAACGCTACGGCGCCTTCGAACGGCCAGGGCGCATCACCGGCACGGGCGTCGGCCACGGGGCGCCGGTTGTACGACGGCCGCAGCCGTGCGATCCATTGCGCTTCGGCGAGCATCGCCCCCAGCTCGTTGCCGGTCTCGCGCCATTCAACCCGCCTGACCTGCTGCGCAAGCCGCATTTCCTTCGACGAACGACGCTCGCCCGTCAGCAACGCACGCAACCGCTGCCGCACCCGCACGCTGCGACCGACATACAGCGGCGCGTCCTCCTCCCCGAACAGCGCGTACGCGCCGCACCCGGCCGGCGCGGTATCGAGCCAGGCTTCCGTCAGGTCACCGCCCAGACGGAAGTGGCGCGTCGTGCGCGCAATCTGGTCGCGCAGCCGCTCGAGCGGCACGATGTCGTGCAACAGGCGCCAGAACTGCCACAGCAGGTCGGCATCCGCCAGCGCCCGGTGGCGCGCAGCCGGCACGAGGCCGTGCCGTTCGATCAACGCGTCGAGCCCGTGGCGCGATTCACGCGGGAACAGCGCTCGCGACAGCCGCACCGTACACAGCACATCGGGATTGAACGCGAAGCCGGCGCGCTCGAATTCGGCCCGCAGGAAGCCGCGGTCGAAGCTCGCGTTGTGCGCGACGAACAGCTTGCCGTCGAGCCGCTCGAACAACGCCGGCGCCAGCGACGCAAACGACGGCGCGTCGCGCACCATCTCGTCCGAGATGCCCGTCAGTTGCTGGATGAATGGCGGAATCGGTTGCCCCGGATTGACGAGCGTCGTCCACGTCGACACGCCGAGCGGGCCGATTTCGACCACGCCGATTTCGGTGATGCGGTGTTCGGCGGGCGAGCCGCCTGTGGTTTCAAGGTCGACGAAGACGAGCGGCTGTTCGCTGGCGGGATCGGACGGACGGGGGGAATCAGACATGAAAAGACTGGGAAACGGTGCTTCCGTGAGTATGCACCGGCATCCCGGTTCGCGGCCAGCCCGAACCGGGATGCTCCGTCCCCGGAAAACAAAAAGCCCCCGCCATGCGGGGGCCGGACGTGATCGGCAATGCGTGGCGCGTCAGACCGCCTGGATATTCGCTGCCTGCTTGCCTTTCGGCCCGACTTTCACGTCGAACGAAACACGCTGGTTTTCCTTCAGCGTCTTGAAGCCGTCCATCTTGATTTCGGAAAAGTGTGCAAACAAATCTTCACCACCATTGTCCGACGTAATAAAGCCGAAACCTTTAGCATCGTTAAACCATTTCACGATACCGGTATCCATGTCTTCGTTCCCCACTCGATTAGATCAAAAAAGCTATTTTTATAGCCGTTTCCCGAAATCCCGAAACATTGCGCCAGCACCAGCACCAGCACGCCGCCCGAGGACGGAGTGCTGACTTTATAAATTGGACAATCCGGGTGCGTCAAGGAAATTTTTGATGATCGTTTTATCAAAAAAGAGCTAATGCCATTGGAATCGGTACACCATCGCATTTGATTAATTGATTCGCATCAAAAACCTGTCAATATTACCGGGATCAGAGTTCCGATATTTTCACCCATGAAATTCCTACCGGGGACAAATCGGGTCGGTAAAATCCTCGGGTTTTTTCCGGGTTGCGGAAATCCGGGGACATTGCGATGCTCACTTAACGTCGGAAGGAAGGAGAAGGTCATGTGGCTGGACGGAATCAAGCGCTTCGCGAGCCGGCTCGGACGCGTACGCCGCAAGTCCCGCGCCCTGGCCGAGTCGGCGTCCTCGCGCGAAGCGCCGTGCGACACCGAATTCGATACGACCTGGCACGGCGATCACTGGCAGAACCTGCTCTCGTCGCCGCTCGATGCCCGTCACTACGTGATGGAAGACTGGACCTACACGCCGCCGCCGAACGAAGACAAGGAGGCCGCGCCTGCGGCCAAGCGCAAACGGCGCTCGTTCGCGCAATAGCGCGCGGACCGACGAGGCAAAAAAAAAGCGCGACTGGGAAGTCGCGCCGACAAAGGTTTGGAGATCTTTTCCGTCAACGAAAAAGTCTGCTTCGGAAAGCAGAGATCGCAGTATAGCGAGAGAACAACCTTTCATTAGCCATGCTCCACACAAACCTCTATTGCCGATGTGTCAATAATCGGATTACGACCATCCCCGCCTGCTGCTGACTGCCTGTCGCGATCGCGCAACGCCCGTGACGTAGTCCTGATCGCCATTTTTCTTCGCTGCATCGCCGCAAACCCTTGATGGGTAATCGTTTGCGCTGGATTGCCAATCTTTGCGGATTCCAAAATATATTATTGCTTAAAGCGCATCCTTCCCCCGCTCCACGCCCTCCGTACACTGCAAATGGCTTTTTGATAAGCGCACCGCCGCTCTGCCGGACCGGCCGCAACGTCAAGCAAAACATGCCAGTCCGCAGCAGGTTCGATCGACATCATCCTGTTTGGAGACAGATCCATGAAAAAAACCCTGATCGTCACCGCGCTGTCGGGTGTATTCGTTACGGCAGCTCACGCCCAAAGCAGCGTGACGCTCTATGGCCTGATCGACGCAGGCATCACCTACACGAACAATCAGGGCGGCCATAGCGCCTGGCAGGAAACGAGCGGGTCGGTCAACGGCAGCCGCTGGGGCTTGCGCGGCACCGAAGATCTCGGCGGCGGCCTGAAAGCGATCTTCACGCTGGAAAATGGTTTCGGCATCAATAACGGCGCGCTGAAGCAGAACGGTCGGGAATTCGGCCGGCAAGCGTTCGTCGGCCTCGCGCACGACAGCTACGGTTCGCTGACGCTCGGCCGGCAATACGACAGCGTCGTCGACTATCTCGGGCCGCTGTCGCTGACGGGTACCCAGTACGGCGGCACGCAGTTTGCCCACCCGTTCGACAACGACAACCTGAACAATTCGTTCCGGATCAACAACGCGGTCAAGTATCAGAGCGCGAACTACGGCGGCCTCAAGTTCGGTGCGTTGTACGGGTTCTCGAACTCGACGGCTTTCGCGAACAACCGCGCCTATAGCGGCGGCGTGTCGTACAGCTACCTGGGCTTCAACTTCGCCGCGGCCTACTTGCAGTTGAACAGCGACGTGAACGCACTCGCGCAGGCGGCGTCCGATCCGGGCGCGGTGACCGGCGACTGGACCTTCGCCTCGCGCGTGCAGCGCACCTGGGGCGCAGGCCTGAATTACGGGTTCGGTCCGGCCACGGTCGGCTTCGTGTTCACGCAGACGCGCCTGACCGGCATCCGCGCGATCAGCGCCGGGCAGTCCGGCGTGTCCGGCGGCATCACGGGCCTCGGCGGAACCGCGCGCTTCAGCAACTACGAACTCAACGGACGCTACGCGCTGACGCCGGCACTGTCGCTCGCCGGCTCCTACACGTACACGCAGGGCCGCCTGGCCGGCGACAAGCCGACCTGGCACCAGTTCAACCTGCAAGCCGACTATGCGCTGTCGAAGCGCACCGACGTCTACCTGCAGGGCGAGTTCCAGAAGGTCAACAACGACGGCCTCGACCTCGGCGCCAACATCAACGGGCTGGGTGCCGCGTCATCGACCAACAAGCAGATCGCGGTCACGGCCGGCATGCGCCACCGCTTCTGAGCGGCCGGCACATCGGCCGCACGCCGGAAGACGAAGCGCCCCATCGGGGCGCTTTTTCCTTGCCGGGCTGCGTTGAGCGCCGTTCAGGCGTTGCCCGGCGGCGGATAACGGACGTCGAGCACGTCGATCGGCTGCGGGCCGGCCGGCGTCATCAGCATCACGGTATCGCCGATCTTCGCCTTGATCAGCGCACGCGCGACCGGCGAAATCCAGCTCACACAGCCGTGATCGAGATCGACCTCGTCGATCCCGACGATCGTGATCGTGTGATCCTCGCCGTCCGGTGTCTCGTAATCGACGGTTGCGCCGAAAAATACCTGGTCGACGTTCTCCTGCCGGCTCGCATCGACGACTTCGGCCAGATCGAGCCGCTTCGTCAGGAAGCGGATGCGGCGATCGATCTCGCGAAGCCGCCGCTTGCCGTAGATATAGTCGCCGTTCTCCGACCGGTCGCCGTTCGACGCAGCCCAGGACACGAGCCGCACGACCTCGGGACGCTCGACGTCGATCAGGTTCAGCAGCTCGTCCCTCAGCCGCTTGTGACCGGCCGGCGTGATGTAGTTCTTCGAGCCCGCCGGAATCGCTGGCTGGGCCTGGTCCAGATCGTCGTCGTCGCCGTCCGACTCTTTGACAAACGCCTTGTTCATGATGCAGATTCAACATGGATGACTGATGCTCCAAGGGTACACGAAGGGCGCCCCGGCAAGGCCGTGCAGAACAATTCACGAATAAGGCTTCCCTTTTTATACAACCCTGCTATAATTTCGCTTCTGCGTGCGGCTGTAGCTCAGTTGGATAGAGTACTTGGCTACGAACCAAGGGGTCGTGGGTTCGAATCCTGCCAGCCGCGCCACTTTTTTCGAGGGCCTTCTGAACCGAAGGCCCTTTCAGTTCAAAGCAGTAGAAGTTTTGTTTTGCGTGCGGCTGTAGCTCAGTTGGATAGAGTACTTGGCTACGAACCAAGGGGTCGTGGGTTCGAATCCTGCCAGCCGCGCCACTTTTTTGGGGGCCTTCCCATCGCAGAAGGTTCCGACAGTTAAGCAGTACCGTTTTGCGTGCGGCTGTAGCTCAGTTGGATAGAGTACTTGGCTACGAACCAAGGGGTCGTGGGTTCGAATCCTGCCAGCCGCGCCACCTTAAAAGGGCTTTCCTCCGGGAAAGCCCTTTTTCTTTTCTGTCTCCCCTTCCCTTGCTCACGGCACGGCAACGTCCGGTTGCGTGGCACCGCCTTTCGGAAGAACGTCGACCACGCCGCACGTTCGCCTCTCCGGCCGCACAAATGAAAACGGCGGCCATTGGCCGCCGTCGATCGATCGCCCACGCGGGCGAAGCATCAATAATCCTGCCGCTCGCGCTCGATGCGCATGCCGCCGTCGTGGCGCGCATGCGCGCCATCGTCGGTCGAACGCTCGCGCATGATCCGCATCACGTCCGGATTGGTGCGCACGCGCCGCATCACGTTCGCGAGATGCACGCGGTCGCTGACCTGGATCACGAAACGCAGCACCGTCGATTCGTGCGTCAGATCCTCGTCCATCGCGATATGCACGATGTTC
Organism: Burkholderia sp. Se-20378; assembly: GCF_017104665.1. NCBI lineage: Bacteria > Pseudomonadati > Pseudomonadota > Betaproteobacteria > Burkholderiales > Burkholderiaceae > Burkholderia > Burkholderia sp. Se-20378. The sequence goes on from NZ_JAAGPG010000072.1 coordinate 7,003, forward strand.
GCGTCGGCCGACGTGATGTCCGCTGCCACGCGCGCAAAGATGCCCTTCGTGTTCTTCACGAGCGCCTTCACGGCGACATCGAACAGGCGGCCCGGCTGCGGCGCCCATTCGACATCGATCCAGCGGCCCGGATCGCGGCGATGAATACGCTGCGCCACGCGGCAATCGGTCGTATGAATCGCCATCCCCAGGCCAATGCCGATGTAGCCCATGATCGCGTCGCCCGGAATCGGCCGGCAGCACGCGGACAACTGCACGGACATCCCTTCGGTGCCGGTAATCACGACCGGCGGCGCATGGTGCGCGGGATGCCGCTCGGACTTCGGCAGATCGTCGTCCGCATCGCGGCCGCTCATCAGCACCTCGATGCGCTTGGCCATCACCGCGGCAACGCGACGGCCGAGGCCGATGTCCGCGAAGATTTCCTGACGGCTCTTGTTGCCCGTCCACTGCACGAGCTTCTCCCACACTTCCGGCTCGACATCAGCCAGCGCGAGACCGTAGCCCTTCAGGCTCTGGTCGACCAGCCGCTCACCAAGCTGCACCGATTCGTTCAGGCGCATCGTCTTCAGGTAGTGCCGGATCGCCGAGCGCGCCTTGCCGGTACGCACGAAGCCGAGCCATGCAGGGTTCGGCTTCGAATACGGCGCGGTGATCACCTCGACGATGTCGCCGCTCTTCAGCTCGGTGCGCAGCGGCAGCAGCTCGTTGTTGATCTTCACGGCCACGCACTGGTTGCCGAGATCGCTGTGGATCGAATACGCGAAATCGAGTGCCGTCGCACCTCGCGGCAGCGCCATGATCTTCGACTTCGGCGTGAACACGTAGACCGCGTCGGGGAACAGGTCGATCTTCACGTGCTCGAGGAATTCGCTCGAATCGCCGGCTTCGCTCTGGATGTCGAGCAGCGACTTCAGCCACTGGTGCGCGCGCTTCTGCACGTCGCTGAGATCCGCGCTGCCGTTCTTGTACAGCCAGTGCGCGGCGACCCCCGCCTCGGCGATCTCGTGCATCTTGCGCGTGCGCACCTGGAACTCGATCGGCGCGCCGAACGGGCCGACCAACGTGGTGTGCAGCGACTGATAGCCGTTGATCTTCGGGATCGCGATGTAGTCCTTGAACTTGCCGGGCACGGGCTTGTACAGCGCGTGCAGCGCGCCGATGCACGTGTAGCAGTCGAGCGGGCTGTCGACGACGACGCGAAAGCCGTACACGTCGAGCACCTGCGAGAACGACAGCTGCTTGTCGCGCATCTTGCGATACACGCTGTAGATGGTCTTTTCGCGGCCGGTGATCTCGGCGTCGATCTTCGCGTCGGCCATCGCGCGTTGCGCGGCCTCGAGGATCTTGCTGATCACTTCGCGGCGATTGCCGCGCGCGGCCTTCACGGCCTTCTCGAGCGTCGCGTAGCGATGCGGGTTGAAGTTCGCGAAGCTCATGTCCTGCAGCTCGCGATACGTATTGTTCAACCCGAGGCGGTGCGCGATCGGCGCGTAGATGTCGAGCGTTTCCCGCGCGACGCGGCGGCGCTTTTCCATCGGCACCGCGCCGAGCGTACGCATGTTGTGCAGGCGGTCGGCGAGCTTGACGAGAATGACGCGCACGTCGCGCGCCATCGCGAGCAGCATCTTGCGGAAGTTTTCCGCCTGCGCTTCCTCGCGGCTGCGGAACTCCATCTTGTCGAGCTTCGACAGGCCGTCGACCAGTTCGGCGACCTTCGGGCCGAACCGCTCGGCCAGCTCGCTCTTGGTCACGCCCTGGTCTTCCATCACGTCGTGCAGGAGCGCTGCCATGACGGCCTGCGCGTCGAGCTTCCAGCCGGCGCAGATTTCCGCGACGGCGACGGGATGGGTGATGTAGGGTTCGCCGCTCTGGCGATATTGACCAAGGTGGGCTTCGTCGCTGAAGTGGAACGCCGCCTTGATCTCTTTGATTTCTTCCGGAGGAAGATACTCGGCAAGCGCGGCCGTCAGTTTCGCGATCGAAACGACGCCGTGCTTGCGCGGCTGCTCCGGGGTGGCGGTCGGCCCGAACAGATGCCGGAAGGACTGTTCGAGGACCGCGTCGATGTACTGGCGCGCAGGCGACTGGGCCGTGGCTTCGGTGGTCGAATCCGCGGAGGCGGACGATGGGGTGGTGCTCATATTCGCCTCCAGGTCGAGTCGTTGCGCGCGTGGATTACATGGCTGGAACGGGCCGGATGCGCGTTACACCGGCACCTTCTTCAGCATCTCGACGCCGACCTGGCCGGCAGCGATTTCGCGCAGCGCGACGACGGTCGGCTTGTCGCGGCTTTCGATCTTCGGCGTATGGCCTTGCGCGAGCTGCCGCGCGCGATAGGTGGCGGCGAGCGCCAGTTCGAAGCGGTTCGGGATTTGCTTCAGGCAGTCTTCGACGGTAATGCGAGCCATGTTGGTAATTCCTTCTGAATATAGTCCTTATTCTACCTTATGTCCCTCGTCCCCCGCGTCATTCCGCGTGGGGCAGATGGATGCCGAGCTCGATGAACAGCTCCGTGTGTCGCGCGTACTGCGAAGCAAAGCGCAGGCGCGTGGCCGCGACGATGCATTCGAGCTCGGCAAGCGCACGCTCGAAATTCTCGTTGATCACCACGTATTCCGCTTCGGACGCGTGTGCGATCTCGCTACCGGCGGCCAGCAGGCGGCGCGTGATCACGTTCGGTTCGTCCTGGCCGCGCTTCTTCAGACGCTCCTCGAGCGCGTCGAGCGACGGCGGCAGGATGAAGATGCCGACCGCGTTGCGGAACTGCTTCTTCACCTGCAGCGCGCCCTGCCAGTCGATCTCGAGCAGCACGTCATGGCCGTTCTTCATCTGCTCTTCGATCCAGACGCGCGACGTGCCGTAGTAGTTGCCGTGCACTTCCGCGCTCTCGAGGAATTCGTGCGCCGCGTGACGCGTGCGGAAATCCTCGACCGTCGTGAAGTGATAGTGCTGGCCGTCCTGCTCGCCCGGGCGCGGCTTGCGCGTCGTGTACGAGATCGACAGGCAGATGTCGCTGTCCTTCGACAGCAGCGCATTCACGAGCGTCGACTTGCCGGCGCCCGACGGCGCGACGACCATGAACAGGTTGCCGGGATAGACGCCGCCGTGCAGCGAATGCGACGCGTGCGCGTCGCGAGTAGATTCCGTCATGTTGCTTTACTCCAGGTTTTGCACTTGCTCGCGCATCTGCTCGATCAACAGCTTGAGCGCCATCGATGCGTCGGCGAGTTCCTTCGCCGCCGCCTTCGAGCCGAGCGTGTTTGCTTCTCGATTCAGTTCCTGCATCATGAAGTCGAGACGCTTGCCGACGCGGCCGCCCTTCTCGATCACGTGACGCGTTTCGTTCAGGTGCGCGGTGAGCCGCGACAGTTCTTCCGCGATGTCGATCCGGATCCCGTACATCGTCACTTCCTGACGAATGCGCTCCGCGGCTTCCTCGCGCGTGACGATCGTCGAGCTGCCTTCGGGCGCCGCGATGCCGAGCGCCTCCTGCAGCCGTTCGACGATCTTCTGCTGGTGCTTCGCGATCAGCTCCGGCACGAGCGGCGTGATGCGCGCGACGATCGCTTCCATCTCGGTGACGTTCGACAGCAGCATCGTCGCCAGCTGGGCGCCTTCGCGCGAACGCACGACGACGAGCTCGCCGATCGCTTCCTTGCCGCACGCGAGCACCGCCTCGCGGATCGCGTCAGCCGACACGCCGCTCTCGGCGATCACGCCGGGCCAGCGCAGGATCTCGCCCGCGCGCAGGCGGCCGACGCCCGGGAACGAGTCGAGCACCGAGCGTTCGAGCTCGGCGAGCTGGCCGAGCGCGGACTGGTTCAGCGCGCCCGCGCCGATGCTCTGCTCGCCGCGCTGCAGGTTGATGCGGATGTCGACCTTGCCGCGCGACAGCTTGTTCATCAGCATTTCGCGCAGCGCGGGTTCGCACGCGCGCACGTCGTCCGGCATCCGGAAATTCAGGTCGAGGAAGCGCGAGTTCACGGTGCGCAGTTCGACCGACACGCTGGTGCCGCCGTTGCCGGTGGCCGTTGCGAGTTCGCGCGTCGCGCTCGCGTAGCCCGTCATGCTGTAGATCATGGTTCGTCTCGCCGTCTGGGTGCCCTCGCGGGCGGGGATATGTCGAGGCGCCCGGCGCATCGGAAAGCGCGGGGCGGGAAGCGCGCATTATCCCATTTTTGCGGACCACCTCGCCGGGCACGCCCGCCGTTCGGCGCTAAAATCGGGGTTTCCTCTCGTTCCGCGATTCCCACATGACGTCCTCCGTTTCCCGCCCGAGCGGCCGCCGCGCCGACGCACTGCGCAAGGTCGCCCTTACGCGCCACTACACGAAACATGCCGAAGGCTCGGTACTGGTCGAATTCGGCGACACCAAGGTGCTCTGCACCGCGAGCGTCTCCGAACGCGTCCCCGACTTCCTGCGCGACCGCGGGCAAGGCTGGCTGACCGCCGAATACGGGATGCTGCCGCGCGCGACGCACACGCGCAGCGACCGCGAAGCCGCCCGCGGCAAGCAGACCGGCCGCACGCAGGAAATTCAGCGCCTGATCGGCCGCGCGCTGCGCGCGGTGTTCGACCTCGAGGCGCTCGGCCCGCGCACGATCCACATCGACTGCGACGTGATCCAGGCCGACGGCGGCACGCGCACGGCGAGCATCACCGGCGCATTCGTCGCCGCGCACGACGCCGTGTCGAAGCTGATCGCGGCCGGCAAGCTCACGCGCTCGCCGATCACCGACCACGTCGCCGCGATCTCGGTCGGCGTATACGAAGGCGCGCCGGTGCTCGACCTCGATTACGCAGAAGATTCTCAGTGCGACACCGACATGAACGTCGTGATGACGGGCGCCGGCGGCTTCGTCGAAGTCCAGGGCACGGCCGAAGGCGTGCCGTTCTCGCGCGCCGAGATGAACGCGCTGCTCGACCTCGCGCAAGGCGGGATCGCCGAGCTCGTGCAGCTCCAGAAAGACGTGCTGGGCGCCTGACATGCCGGACGACCACACCATCGCGCCGCTGTCGCGCATCGTTCTCGCATCGAACAACGCCGGCAAGCTGCGCGAATTCACCGCGCTGTTCTCGACGGTCGGCATCGAGATCGTCCCGCAGGGCGACCTCGCGGTGCCCGAGGCGGATGAGCCGTTCGGCACCTTCATCGAGAATGCGCTGACGAAGGCACGCCACGCGTCGCGGCTCACCGGGCTGCCGGCGATCGCCGACGATTCGGGGCTGTGCGTGCGCGTGCTGCGCGGCGCGCCGGGCGTCTATTCGGCGCGCTATGCGCAGCGCGCGGGCCGCGACAAGGGCGATGCGGCGAACAACGCGTATCTCGTCGAGCAACTGCACGGCGTCGACGACCGGCGCGCATACTATTGCTGCGTGCTCGCGCTCGTGCGCCATGCGGACGACCCCGAACCGCTGTTCGCCGAAGGGCGCTGGGCGGGCGAGATCGTCGACGCGCCGCGCGGCGAGCACGGATTCGGCTACGACCCGTATTTCTACCTGCCGTCGCTCGGTGCGACGGCCGCCGAACTCGAGCCGGCCGTGAAGAACACGCACAGCCATCGCGCGCTGGCGCTGAAGGCGCTGCTGGCGCGGCTCGCGGAGGAAGCATGAGCGTGCCCGATACCCGTTCGCCAACGGAGGTTGCATGAGCCAGGCCGCGGAAAACGGCGCGCGCGTCGTCGCGACCTTCACGTCGCCCGGCCAGGTGCGGCTCACGTCGCTGCCGCCGCTCGCCCTGTACGTGCATTTCCCGTGGTGCGTGCGCAAGTGCCCGTACTGCGATTTCAATTCGCACGAGTGGAAGGGCGAGCGGTTTCCGGAAACCGAATATCTCGACGCGCTGCGCGCCGATCTCGAGCAGGCGCTGCCGCTCGTGTGGGGCCGGCAGGTGCATACGGTATTCATCGGCGGCGGCACGCCGAGCCTGCTGTCGGCGGCCGGCCTCGACCGGATGCTGTCCGACGTGCGTGCGCTGCTGCCGCTCGACGCCGGTGCCGAGATCACGCTCGAGGCCAATCCGGGCACGTTCGAAGCCGCGAAGTTCGCGCAGTTCCGCGCGAGCGGCGTGAATCGCCTGTCGGTCGGCATCCAGAGCTTCAATGAGACGCACCTGAAGGCGCTGGGCCGGATTCACGACACCACTCAGGCACGCGCCGCTGTCGAGATCGCCGCGAAGAACTTCGACAACTTCAACCTCGACCTGATGTTCGCGCTGCCGAACCAGACGCTCGACGAATGCCGCACCGACATCGAGACCGCGCTGTCGTACGCGCCGCCGCATCTGTCGCTGTATCACCTGACGCTCGAGCCGAATACGCTGTTCGCGAAGTTCCCGCCGGTCGTGCCCGACGATGACGCGTCGGCCGACATGCAGGAATGGATTCACGCGCGCACGGCCGAGGCCGGTTACGGGCGCTACGAAGTCTCCGCGTATGCGAAGCCGAATCATCAGTGCAAGCACAACCTGAACTACTGGCGCTTCGGCGACTATCTCGGGATCGGTGCGGGTGCACACACGAAGCTGTCGTTCCCGAACCGGATCCTGCGGCAGGCACGCTACAAGCATCCGGCAACCTTCATCGAGCAGGCGATGGCCGGCACGGCCGTGCAGGAAGAACGTGAAGTCGGCGCGCGCGACCTGCCGTTCGAGTTCATGCTGAACACGCTGCGGCTCGTCGAGGGCTTCCCCGTGCACAGCTTCGCCGAACGCACGGGCCTGCCGATGAACACGATCGAGCCGGCGCTGCAGGAAGCGGAACGGCGCGGGCTGATCGCGCGCGATTTCGCGCAGATCGCGCCGACGCCGCTCGGCCAGCGTTTCCTCAACGACCTGCACGAATTGTTCCTGCGCGACGATTGAAGGAATGAACCTCGCGGCATTTCGGTTACAATGCCGCCTCGTGTGGAAGCGTGGCCGAGCGGTTTAAGGCACCGGTCTTGAAAACCGGCGACGGGAAACTGTCCGTGAGTTCGAATCTCACCGCTTCCGCCAGCACCAGCTAGAAGCAATAGCACTCAAAGACTTATCGCCAACACGCGGCACCAACCCATCATTTGGTCCGCCAGTGGAGTCCGGCCTACCTTCCGTAGTTGGATCATTCAGAACCACGCGCGACCACCGCTTCCCCGGAAATCGGCACGCACCTCCTATTGACGGGCAATACCCTGTACTTGGGATTAACGCTCTATCACCAGTTCCGGCAAGACAATCTCCCATTGCGATGACCGGATACGAGGCCTGTAGGCTTCATGCTCATCGTCCTTTCGCCGTGTAAGGATGGCGTACACGCGTGCGCTGATGCGAGCGTCTTGCGGGAGCAATTTGCAATTGCTGGATAGTCGACCCACGACCAAACCATTGCCCCCCACCAACTCATAACGCTCGGCACAGCGTCGTACTATCAGCGGACTGCCTGGTTCAAGCGCGGAAACGGCAACGTGCACCGGGTCTCCTTGTACATGACGACCGCAAAATCCCAGATCGACATCCCCTGGGTTAAGGCGTCGATACTGCCGAGATAGGGCCGGCCCGACCTCTGGCAATTTGCTTGGTGCGCGCTTCAAGATGCTCGGTGCAGCATCCAAGAATCGGTTTCCGCCCGCCATACTGCACAGCGTCAGCAGACCACGCGCTCGCGTCATAGCAACGTAGTAAAGACGACGCGGCGCGTCAGCATCCTCGTTGTCAGCAGGCTTCTCCCACCCGCCATCAAGTACAACAACATGCTCGAACTCCAGACCTTTGGAGCGATGTGCCGTCAATAGCAGAAGGCCATTCTGACGACGCCGAGCGTCACGCCCCCATTCCGCCAGCCATTCGATGAAGTGCTCACGTGGCAACTCAACGGATTCGGTCTCCAATTCGTAAGCCTTGGCAGCCTCCCGCAGCATCGCCCACCAAGGCCCGTCCGGCTGCGCGTCCAGCCACGCACAGATCGACTGGCCATCGATCAGCTTTCGGTCACTAGCGTGCAGATAGTTCAGCAAGTGCCGTGTTTCGCGCAGGTACCAAAAACTGATCGGCTTGTCGTCCGCCATCTGGACCGGAATGCCTATGTGCTCGCAGTAAGAACGAACCGGCTCCAGATACTTCCACTCCCGCGCAATGATCGCGCATCTGTCCCAATCCCAGTGCTTGTCGAGGTTCGCCAGTCGCTGTAGTTCCACGATCGCCGCCAGTGCCTGCTGCGCCGGAGAGCTCCCCGCAGGCAACACCTGCACCCGCCCCCTCCCGACCGGATCGAGCGATTCCCAAGCGCCGCCCTTGGGCAAATTGCGCCTGGCCCGATCGATAACGATAGGCTGTGCAGCTTTCATGCGATCGGCTGCCGACTGGATGACAGCATTGGCGGCGTCAATGATATTGGCAGTCGAACGGTAGTTCTCGATTAAGAACTGCGGCTTGGCCCGATAGTCCTCCGAGAAGCGCCGAATGAATTCCACCGACGCGCCATCGAAGCTGTAGATGTTCTGATCGTCATCCCCCACCGCGAAGAGCGTGAGCTTGTTGTCATCGTCTTGCAGGGTACGGCCGGCGAGTGCGGAAATCAGCCGATACTGCTCGGGGCCGATGTCCTGGTATTCGTCCACCAGAATCCAGCGGAAGCCGGCCAGCAATCGCTGGCGTTGCTCGTCCGCTTGATCCGCTTCCTCTGGCAGGAAGCCGGTTCCTTCGAGCAACCCGATGGCTTGCTCCAGCACCTCCTTGAAGCGATCGCCATCTACCTTGTCCGCCTGCCCGGCAAAACTTACCCCCGCCAGCCGCATGGCCAGCGCATGGCAAGTCAGCACGGTCACGCCTTTGGCATCGTCGCCGATCAGTTCGGCCAGGCGCTTGCGTATCTCGACTGCGGCATGGCGGTTATAGGCTAGCGCCAACATGCCGTGCGGATTCTCGCGCCGGACCCGCACGAGGTAGGCAATGCGATGCACCAGAACACGTGTCTTGCCTGATCCCGGACCCGCAAGCACAAGCACGTTGGTCTGCTCGCGGTCGTCAATCACGATCTGCTTCTGGTTCGCGTTATTGAGCGCCTCTACGATCCGGTGCCAGGAATCAGGCGTCGTTTGCCGCGACAGTTCTTTTCCTCGATTCGGCAACCAACGCAGTAGAAAGGTATCCCGCGTCAGTCGGAAGTAGTCGCCCACCATCTGACGAGCCTCCTGAATCGCCCCCAGACCGCGCTCGGCATACTCCGCCATGACGTGGATCTGCGTGACTTGCTCTTCGTAGTGCTGCTGCAATGGAACGAAATCCGCCTTCTGGTAACTACGCCTGTCTTGATCGAGCCGGATAGTCATCGCAGGCCGAAAAACAGCCAGCCCCTTGTTCAGACGAATGATTTCCTGTTCGTGCAACCACAACAGCGCACGATCGAGCAGCTTGGCGGGTTCCTTTATTTGCCCGCACAGCACGATATCCTCCTCGAGCACGGCCAGGAGCTTGCCAAGCGAGGTTTCGGCCAACTGGTCCATGCCGCGCGCAGCGGGAGGCAAACAAGAGAGAAGGTGTTCGAGCAGATGGCGGGCGGCCGTGCGACGGAGTTCGGCTATCAAAGCCAAACTGTCCCAAGAGCGCTGAAGGTGAAGCTGGATACTCTCGGCATCCACACGTCGGATACGTAGACTGCCGACGGCATTGTCTTCCGCACGACCATCGCTGGCAATGCTGCGAACGAGGCGCCCGATTCTCTCGGGCAGAGCGCCGGGATGACCGTTGTCTTTGAGCCGCTGGGCAGCATGGCGCATATGCAGCACGGACGAATCACCCTTGCCAAGATCCGGTGCCGTTTCGCGGAGCATCTGGATCAGAGCCTGCTCCATGGAGGCGGCCTCATCCAGGCGTTTCATGGAAGAGCGCTCGATTGCGACATGCACGAACGCAGTCAAAGCCGTGTCGTTGCTGGCGATACCCAGCCGCTCCAGATCCACGAGTGCGGCTCGCACCCTCTCGGCGCTCAAACCTGCGATCCCCATCAGTTCGTCAGTGGAGATACCCTCGTCCACGCCGGCATCCAGCAAGGCCTCGACCAGCGACATCAACTTTCGGCGATAGTCGTCTGGAAGTTGCTTTCCGTCCAGCTTGGCCTTGGCCTCTTCGATCGAACCCACGCGCAACGAAGAGGGGAAGATTTGGACCTGATTCTCTTCCCGCACGAGGAGCATCGCTTCTTCCAGCCAGGAAATCGCCGTGCGCACACGCGTATCTTCGGTTGCCGAGTCACGCTCGAATTTGCCATGCTCATCTTCGGCCAGGATCTCCCCTGACGTGGCAACCACCTCCCCGCCAAACCGCTTCTTGCGATCCAGATTGCGCAGCGCAGTCAACACGGTCTGTATTTCGCTACGCGTCAGCCGCGAGCGCGCAGACATACCGAACTGCCGCTCGACATCATCGACCGTGTAGAGCAGCACACAGCGCGCCGGATGGCGGTCGCGGCCCGCCCGGCCCGCTTCCTGCAGGTAGTTTTCCAGAGAACCCGGAATGTCCGCGTGTACCACCAACCGCACATCCGGCTTGTCGATCCCCATGCCGAACGCATTCGTGGCCGTAATCACGCGCAAATGCCCGCCAATGAACCGTTCCTGGACGCTCTTTTTCGTCTCTGCTGCCACCCCGGCATGGAAATGCTCGGCATGAATCCGCTTTTCCCGCAGAAAGGCTGCCATCTCCTCCGTTTTCTTACGCGTCGCGCAATAGACGATCGCACCGTCCTGGCCGTCTGCAATGAGAACGGTGCTAAGCACCTGCGCGATATGCTCCAGCTTTGCCTCGGGTGTTGTGCGCACCACCTCGAAATCGAGGTTATCGCGATTCGCCCCACCGTTGAATGACTTGAGCTGAATCCCTACCTTGTCTCGGAAATAGCCGAGGATGTCGTCCACGACATCGGGTTTTGCCGTTGCTGTCAGGCACAGCACCGCCGGCACCGGCCCGTGTCCGGCCCTGCCTTTAATGAAGCGGCCAACATAGCGGTAGTCCGGCCGGAAGTCATGCCCCCATTTCGACAGACAGTGCGCCTCGTCGAGCACCCAGCTGCCGATCTCGCGCTGTGCCAACACCTTGCGCAGTGCGCGGTTGCGCAGTTGCTCCGGAGACGTGATCAGGATGCCGATGTCGCCGAGCCGCACACGGTCCAGCACGTCGGCACGCTCCGGCATGGAAAGCAGGCCGTTTAGCGCCGCACAACACGTAATCCCCCTGGCCTCCAGGCCTGCAACCTGGTCCGCCATCAGTGCAACCAGAGGAGAAATCACCACGGTCAGCGCACCGGTCTTGTCAAAGCGCGACAACGCCGGGATCTGGTAGCAGACAGATTTTCCGGTGCCGGTGGGCAAGATGCCCAGCACGTGCTGGCCTTGCATCGCTGCCGCAACGATGCTCCTTTGCAACGGCTGGCCGTCCTCCCCCTTCGGTTCAGGCCGAAATCCCGGAATAGCGGGAAACCAACGCGTCAACTCCTTGTCAGGGTTATGTCGTTCACGACACCAGGTACAGGTGGGCGCCTCGCACGGCGAGTCCCGAAGCAGCTTGACCAACCGCCCCGCTTCCGGAAACTGGTGTCGCACCCAAGGTGGCATGACCGAATTGCCCCCCGCAACAGAGAGCCACGCGATGGCGTACGCCAGGCCCCATCCATTGGGCACCGCGTCGGCCAGAATACGATCGCACTGTGTGACGCAGGTGTGTTTGTCGAGCAGGCGCGCAATCGCTGCCTGCGCGTCGTCGTCCGTTGGCCGGTTCGCCTGCCGTATCGAGACGAAGAAAGCGTTCAACCCGGACACGGGCTCATCGACGGTCGTCAGCCAGTGCCAGGCAACCAGAAAGTCAGGCTGTGAAGCGTTGAGCCGCTGCATGGCTACGCGCTGATCGCGAAACACCTCGAGCGTCAGGCGTGCGTCGAGTTCGGGGTCGTTGATCCGACCGCGCTTGAGCTGGCCATCCTGATAATGTTTGACGAGGTGGTGGTATGGATTCCGCGGAAACGCCAGAGGGTTGAGCCGCAGGGTGTCAACAGCGGGCATCTCAAGCACATGCAAGTTCGCGTTTGCCGCTCTCAAGTGCGGCAGATCGAATGCAATCAGATTATGCCCAAGGAGAAACTCAGCAGTCTGAGAGAAGATGTCGAGCCTCTCCAGCGCCGCCGCTAGATCTCCGCGCTGGTAGACAAGGGCTTTGCCTGTCTCTCCCCGAACCGCCGCGAATTGATGAATGCGTGAATCTTGAATACCCACCTCGAGATCAAGCGACACGCATCTTGGCGCAATGCTGCTCCCCTCCTCTTCCCCGTTTCCCATCAATTCTCACCCACCCTTTCATTTTTGGCGTACCCGATCCAGAGACCGCAGATGCATCTGCGATCCTCAGTGAAATGTATAACTCGCACAAATCACCGCCACACTTATTATCTTAAAATATTTACGAAAAGTGAAGAAGCCGACAGAGGGACTTTTTGACGCTCAACACTCTTGAATCTGATATTAGAGACATGCAAGCAGCGGCACCGTATTCACGGTCACGTCCGTTTCCGCCCGCTCGTTAGCGTACACACTTGGGCTGTCAACTCAACGCTGACTCGCAGAGCCGTCACGCGCAGCCGAGTAGCCGCTTGGTAGAATTGGCAGCTCTATAGGCTCCGTTGCTCGTCAAAGATCCACACGCCAGATAGCTTGCTCACTCGGTATAATTCCTCGGCACTTAGTTGGCTTTTGCCATGTAGCATTTATTTTATCTTCGCCAACTCTGCTTCTTACCCACTCAATAAAAAGCAGTGCCGATGGAAATATAAACATCCGCGTCGACATGAAATCTCCCGCGTCACTCGCGACCGACACTAGGAAGCTACAATTTTTCATACGGCCGTTTATTCCTCGGCCGACAAAGCAACTTGATCATGACAGGTACCGCTTCCGCCAGGAAGTTCGCCAAACCCCGTCCATTCACCGAATGACGGGGTTTTTTGTTGGCCCGCGCACACCCTTCCCCCACGTTCCGACGCGTCGCGCCGGATGCCGTTACAATCCGGCGCTCCGATTCGCGAAACGGGAAACCCACGTCATGAAGCCCTTCATCGTCTCGTCGCTCGCCGCGCTGCTGGTTGCCGTCAGCACGCAGGCGACAGCGGACACCGCCGCCGGCAGCGATGCACAAGCGTCGTGCGCGATCGCCTACGTGAGCGGCGTCGGCGGCTCGCCGCGCGGCCTGCGCGAATACCTTGCAAGCCCGTCGCCCTACAACTACCTGAAGGAAAACGACCTCCAGTGCAAGGTGGGTGACGACAGCCGCACGTCGAACTGTACCGGCGTGACCTATCTCCGGAACGAACAGGTCAGCGTGTACGACGACTCCGATCCGGCGACGCTGACCGTCGTGGCCCGCGTGGAGCTCGACCACGGGCAGAAATACCCGGTGATCATCGTCGTGCAGCGCAAGGACGCGCGCTGCAAGCAATGATGCAGCCTTGCGCGCGACGCCGTCCGTCGGGATGGAACGCGCGTCCGCGGCAGCGCACCACCGGTTCCCCGCAACGGCCGCTGTCGCTCCGCGCCGGAAGCCTCCCGGCCGGCCGCTCGATCACCTAGAATTCGATCAACACGGCGACACGACCGCCGCCGCGTACTCGATGCCGCGCGCGCCACCCCTGCGTGCGGTACACGGAGATCGCCATGACCGAACTGTCGACACCGGCGGAACACGTCGATTACGAAGGCTTCGAGGTCCATGTCGTGCCGGCCACCGTGCCCGGCAGCGACACGCGCTACACCTACACCGGCTACGTGTGCCATCCGGGCGCGAATCCCGCATTGCCCGGCCACGCAGTGCCATTCCACGCGGACGGCGAGGAAAGCTTCACGAGCCTCGATGAAGCCGTCCATGAAGCCGTGCACATCGGCAAGAGCATCATCGACGGTACGCACCCCGACCTGTCGATCCTGTCGCTCGTCACACACGGCTTCTGAACCGGGCGGCACGCATCGCTGAAGAGTGCGCGGGCGGCCGCCGCGGTGCTGCCCGCGGCAACCCGCTGCGCCCGGCCGGACCATCGCCACGTGCCTGCTCGCCACTCGCGTTCCGCGCCTTTCTTTCAACCTTGCAACACGCACACACGCACGCCGGGACGCACACGTACGGCGGCCGCGCGAGCGCACTGTCACATGTCACGTCACATCGCGATGCACGAGCGAACGCCTGCTCGTCATCAGCGATCGCAACATCCGGCATCGCCCGTTATGCGTTTCTCCCGATATCGGCTCGCGTCCGTGCGCCTATCATTTTTTTATAGTCACTTCTGGCTAGCCTCCCATGCGCCCCCTTCCCCGTTTGCGCGTCGACCGGCTGCGTGCAGTTGCGCTGGCCGCCGTCGCCATGCTCGCGGCGTGCACGATCACGCCGCCTCCGTCGCTGCACTCGATCCTGACGATTCCGTCGATCACCCGTAGCGGCAGCCTCGACCAGTACCGCGTCGAAGTCGCGCAGCGCGTCGCCGAACGCAATCCGTCCGGCATGCTGCACGGCACACCGCAGGCCATGCTCCGCTCGCTCGTCGTCGTGGCCTTCACCGTCGATGGCAGCGGCCGGCTCGTCAACGCATCCGTCTATCGCAGCAATGGCGACAGCGAAGCGGAAGCACTCGCGCTCGCGTCGCTGCGCCGCTCGGCGCCGTTGCCGCCGCCACCGTCGCGACTGCTCGACGGCAACGGCCGGCTCGAATTGATGGAAGGCTGGCTCTTCAACGACGACGGCCACTTCCAGCTGCAAAGCACCGCGTCGGCGCAGGCGCAATCGATCGACTGAGCGGTCGCCGCACCGCGATTGCCGGTGCGCGGCGGCGCTGGCTATAATTTTCCGCAATCGCGCGGCCATCACGCCGCGCGTGCGTTCGCGCGCCCCACCCGGCATGCGAGCCGACCACGCCGGCACCGGGCGGCGGCGACGTACCCGTCTCCATCGTCGACCGGCGGGTGACGTCCGCGCCACGGCGCGCGTCCACGCCGCCACCGCATCATCCGCTCGGCTGCCCCCGGCAGGCGTCCGCCTGCCCGACCGCACGCTCAGCCGACCGCCCCAACGACAAAACGGAGACATCCATGTCCGCATCCCCCCCGACCGTTGCACACGCAACCGGTTCGGCCGGCGCCGTCAGCCACCGGCGCATCGTGTTCGCCAGCTTCATCGGCACCGCGATCGAGTTCTACGATTTCTACGTGTACGCAACGGCCGCCGCGCTGGTCATCGGCCCCGTGTTCTTCCCGCACGGATCCGCGACCGCACAGGCGCTGTCCGCCTTCGTCACGTTCGGCATCGCCTTCATCGCACGCCCGATCGGCTCGTTCCTGTTCGGGCACTTCGGCGACCGCATCGGCCGCAAATCGACGCTCGTCGCATCGCTGCTCGTGATGGGCGTGTCCACCACCGCCATCGGCTTCGTGCCCGGCTACGACGCGATCGGCGCGCTCGCGCCGGTGCTGCTGTGCGTACTGCGCTTCGGCCAGGGGATCGGCCTCGGCGGCGAATGGGGCGGCGCCGCGCTGCTCGCGACCGAGCACGCGCCGCAGGGCAAGCGCGGCTGGTTCGGCATGTTCCCGCAGCTCGGGCCGTCGGTCGGCTTCCTGATGTCGAACGGCCTGTTCTTTGCGCTCGCGCTGTCGCTGTCGGACGATCAGTTCCGCAGCTGGGGCTGGCGCATCCCGTTCCTGGTCAGTGCCGTGCTCGTCGCGCTCGGCCTGTACGTGCGCCTCAAGATCACCGAAACGCCCGCGTTCCAGGCCGCGCTCGATCGCAACGAGCGCGTGCGCGTGCCGGTCGCGACACTGATCACGCAACACTGGCGGCCGACGCTGCTCGGTGCACTCGCCATGGTCGTCTGCTACACGCTGTTCTACATCTCGACGGTGTTCTCGCTGTCGTATGGCGTGTCGGCGCTGCATATTCCGCGCCAGAGTTTCCTCGGTCTGCTGTGTTTCGCGGTCGTGTTCATGGGACTCGCGACGCCGCTGTCCGCGTGGGCATCCGACCGCTTCGGCCGCAAGCCGGTGCTCGTCGTCGGCGCGATCGCCGCGCTGCTGTCGGGTTTCGCGATGGAGCCGCTGCTCGGCAGCGGCTCGATGCCGCTCGTCGCGCTGTTCCTGACGATCGAGCTGTTCCTGATGGGCGTGACGTTCGCACCGATGGGCGCGCTGCTGCCGGAACTGTTCCCGACCAACGTCCGCTATACGGGCGCGGGCGTCGCGTACAACCTCGGCGGGATCCTCGGCGCGTCGATCGCGCCGTATATCGCGCAACTGCTGGCCGCACGCGGCGGGCTGTCGTGGGTCGGCGGTTATGTATCGGTTGCGGCAGCAATCAGCCTGATTGGTGTGCTGCTGATGCGCGAAACGCGCGACGCATCGCTCGTCTGAGACTCCGGGGCTACCCGGGTTGTGCGGTGGCCGGCGCTGCCTATACTCGATCCTGGGTGCGCCGCCGCGCGCCCCCGGGATCCCGCCCCGAAGGAGCCGCCGCCATGAACATCCGCCTCGGCAATGCCGATCTCGTCCTGATCCTCGCGCTTGCGCTGGGTGGCGCGATCCTGCTCGCACTGCGCTTCCGGCCGAAGACCTGGCGCGGCCTCGTGTTCGAGGCGCTGCTGGCGAACCTGGCGGCCATCGCCGCCGTCGTCACGGTCGAGGCGCTGCTCGCCTGAACCGGCACGCCTCGCTTCGTCAGGCGGTCAGCCGCGTGCGCAGCGCGCCGTAGGCCGGGCCGACCGCATCGATCGCGTCCAGCGCCTCGTCGACGGTCGGCATCGTGCCCGGCTCGCCGATCGACAGGGCGTTCGGCGCGCCGCCGATCCCGCAATGGTGCCGCGACGTCGCGACGAAAATCATCACGGTCGGCCGCTGCAGCGCGTGCGCCATGTGCACGAACCCCGTATCGACCCCCACCACGAGCGCAGCCCGGCCGAGCGCCGCGCCGAGCTCGCGCACCGTCATCGCGGGCAACACGACCGAACCCGGCGCGCGTGCGGCAATATCTTGTGCATCGTCATGCTCGGCAGCCGATCCCCACGGCAACAGCACGCGTACGCCACGCGCCATCATCTGCGTGGCGAGCGCGGCCCAGTGGTCAGCCGGCCACTTCTTGTCGGGGTTCGACGTCGCATGAAACAGCAGCATGAACGGTGCGCCGTCGGTCACGGCCGCCGGCAGGTTCACGTCCCGTGGCGGAACAATGCCGTACGTGGCGATGCCCTCGGGCGCGTAGCCGAGCGCCTCGCCGGCGCTCACGCGCATCCCGTGCCACGCGTCGCAGTCCGGCCGCGGGCCGAAACGATGCGAATACGCGAAGCGTGCGCCTGCTTCGCCGAGATCCTGCGTCTGGTAACCGACGCGGCGCGCAGCGCGCGCCAGCGCCGAAATGATCGCGCTCTTGTAGACGCCGTGCAGGTCGATCACCGCATCGTAGCGGTGCGCCCGCAGCGCGCCGATCGACGCCGTGATCGCCTTCAGGTCGCCGCGATTGCGCATCTTCTTGAAGCGGCGCAGCGGTGCGCAAAGGACATGGCTGACGCCCGGATGCCAGCGCACGACCTCCGCGCACGATTCATCCACCGCCCAGTCGACCGTTACGCCGGGAAAGGCGCGATGCAGATCCGCGACGACGGGTAGCGTCTGGACGACGTCGCCGAGCGACGTCACTTTCACGATGAGGATTCGTTTCACGATGTGTGGGGATAGACCGGCCAATTTGGCATGCTAACGATGGTTACATGCGCCAACATTACGTGAAAATTACTTTTGCAACAAAATGCATCACCTTTCGGGAACATTCTCGCGCCCCGCCCGCATCCGGTTCTTTTTATAATTCGATCTTTGCCTACCGGCCCGCGTCGATGCAACGCCCCGCCCTTCCCGCCCTGTTTCCCGCCCTCACCCGTCGTTCGTTGAGGATCTGGCGCCAGTACGGCGTTTTCTGGCTCGGTGCGATCGTCGTCGGCCTCACGGCCGTACTTTACGCGCGACTGATCGACTGGGGCTACGAAACCTTCCGCACGATGCGCGATCACGCCGCGTGGCTGCCGCTGCTGCTCACGCCGGCCATCGCCGCGGTGTCGGTATGGATCACGCGCCGCTTCTTCCGTGGCGCCGAGGGCAGCGGTATCCCGCAGGTGATCGCGACGCTGCATGCGCGCCCGAGCGCGTTCGGCTCCCGGCTGCTGACGCTGCGCATCCTGTTCGGCAAGGTGCTGGTCTCGTTCCTCGGCATCCTCGGCGGCTTCACGATCGGCCGCGAAGGGCCGACCGTGCAGGTCGGCGCGGCACTGATGTTCAACCTGCGACGCTTCTACCCGCGCTCGAACGCGCAGATCGAACGCCAACTGGTGCTCGCCGGCGCGGCGGCCGGGCTGTCGGCCGCGTTCAATACGCCGCTCGCCGGGATCGTGTTCGCGATCGAGGAACTGACGCGCAGCTTCTCCGCACGCGCCAGCGGCGTGCTGATCACCGCGATCATCCTCGCCGGCGTCGTCGCGCTCGGGCTGAACGGCAACTACACGTATTTCGGCACGATCGATGCCGGCCCCCATTTCCCGAAACTGCTGGCGCTCGCCGTGCTGGTCACCGCGATCGTCACGGGGATCGCGGGCGGCCTGTTCTGCTGGCTGCTCCTCAACACAGGACGCTGGCTGCCCGCGCGGCTGCTGGGTCTGTATCGCGAGCGGCCGATCAGTTTCGCCGCGCTGTGCGGCTTCACGATCGCCGTCGTCGGGCTCGTATCGGGCGGCACGACCTTCGGCAGCGGCTACGCCGAGGCGCGCGGCCTGCTCGACGGCAGCCAGCATCTGTCGGTGTTCTATCCGTTCCTGAAGATGATATCGATGGTCGCGTCGTACCTGCCGGGCATCCCGGGCGGGATCTTCGCGCCGTCGCTGTCGATCGGCGCCGGGTTCGGCAACCTGCTGCACATCGTGTTCAGCAACATGAGCCTGCCGATGCTGATCGCGCTCGCGATGGTCGGCTACATGGCGGCCGTCACGCAGTCGCCGATCACGTCGTTCGTGATCGTGATGGAGATGATCAACGGTCACGCGCTCGTGATTTCGCTGATGGCGACCGCGTTGGTGTCGAGCCGCGTATCGCGCTTTTTCGCGCCGCCGCTCTACGAAACGCTCGCCCAGCGCTATCTCGCGCCGCCCGTCGCGGCCGCCGAACAGGCTGCGGCAAGCGCGACGAGTGCGACGGTGGCAACCGGCGTCACCGAGCCGCAGGATGCGGCCGCGGCGCCCGCCGATCCGCTCGACACGCCGCGGGAGATCGGAAGAGCGTCGTGGAGGGCAAGCGTGTGCGCAAGAGTGGAGCGCTCGGTGGTCGCCGCCGAAGTGAACAAAAAACAACTCAAGAAACGCGGCAAAGCGGGACAGAGCCCGCCGCCAAGACACATTCCACCACCGTAGACAACACGGAGCACAAGCCACCACCCACA
>NZ_JAAGPG010000005.1:0-235 GCF_017104665.1 Burkholderia sp. Se-20378
GGATGTTACGGATGTAGATGCGCGGTGGTTCATTAAAGTGTATCGAGATGATGCAGTTGAAGATATACATATAAGGTGGGAAGCGAGAAAGAGAGTCTTAAGGGAGGAGAAATTGGTTAGAATGTTGATTGGTGTGTGTGGTATGTATACGTGAGAGGAAGATCGGCATTAAAGTATCAATATGCTAGTCGAGGGTCGTCGGTTATCCTAATTTGTTTTTTTTTTTTTTTTTTAT
>NZ_JAAGPG010000006.1:0-67740 GCF_017104665.1 Burkholderia sp. Se-20378
TACAAGGGCAAGAAGAAGTAACGCAGTCGCGAGCGCATCGTGCGGCCGGCCCGGTTCGCGCGATTGCGGTATCATCCGACGAAATGCAAGGAAACGCCGTCACCGAGGTGACGGCGTTTTTGTTTGTGCGCGGCGCGGGGGCGCTGCTTCGAAGGTCTTCATATAACAAGGGGAAGTGATGTCGTCGGTGCAGGTGAGGGTGCTCGCGCTGTTTTCGGTCGGGTATTTCGTGTCGTATGTATTTCGCGGCGTCAATCTGGGCTTCGCGCCGTTCGTCACGCATGAGCTCGGCTTGTCGGCCGCCGATCTTGGCCTGCTGACCAGTCTCTACTTCCTCGGCTTCGCGGGCGCGCAGATCCCGGCCGGCGTGATGCTCGACCACTTCGGCCCGCGCCGCGTGACGGCCGGCATGCTGCTGTTCGCGGCTGCCGGCGCGGCCGTGTTCGGCGCTGCGCACAGCCTCGGCACGATGATGGTGGGCCGGCTGCTGATCGGCGTCGGCGTATCGGTGTGTCTCGGCGCGGCGTTCAAGGCGCTCGCGCAGCATTTCCCGGTCGGCCGGCTGCCGCTCGTCAATGGCCTCGTGATGGCCGTGGGCGGCCTCGGCGGCGTGATGGTCGGTTCGCCGCTGACCTGGCTGCTCGGCTGGACGAGCTGGCGCGCGATCTGTTTCGGCCTCGCGGTGCTGACGGTGATCGTCGCGGCGTCGATCGGCCTGGGCGCGCCGGAGGCGAAGCAGGTGCGCCACCAGGGCGGGCTCGTCAGCCAGTTCAAGGGCACGTGGCATATCCTGAGCAGCCGCGCGTTCTGGAAGATTTCGTCGTTCTCGGTCGTCACGCAGGGCGTGTTCTACGCGATGCAGTCGCTGTGGGTCGGGCCCTACCTGCGCGATGTCGCGGGGTTCGATGCGCCGCATGCCGCGCGTCTCGTGTCGGTGCTCGGCTTCGCGATGATGGCCGGCTGCGTCGGTTTCGGCGCCGCGGCGCGCGTGCTCGAGCGGCGCGGCGTGTCCGTGTATGCGTTCTGCGGCGTCGGCATGGCGCTGTTCGTCGCGACGCAGGCCGCGATCGTCGCGCGCGTGCCGTTGCCGCCGGCCGTGCTGTGGGCCGCATACGGGATGTTCGGCGGCGTCGGCATCCTGACCTACGCGGTGATGGCCGGACATTTTCCCGCTCACCTGATCGGCCGCGCGAACACGACGCTCACGCTCGTGATCTTCCTGCTGATCTTTGCGTTCCAGATCGGTGTCGGCGCGGTGCTGTCGCACTGGCCGGCGGTCGACGGCCGCTATCCGGCCGCTGCGCACTTCACCGCATGGGGCGTGCTGCTCGCGCTGCAGCTCGCGAGCGCGGTCTGGTACGTCTGGCCCACGCGCGGCGCTGGTCAAGCGCACTGATCCGGCGGTACGCTGGCGGGTAGGGCGGCCGCGGAAACGGGGCCGCAGCGCGTTGCGCCGCGTCGCCGGACGCGGCGCGCGCACGATCGGACGGCCATATCGATTGAAGATAGGGCCATTTTCAGGCTATAATTTGAAAGTTTGTGCTGATCAACCTCGCACCCTAGCGCCCACCTCATTCATCCCGTTCATCCGCCGCACGCCGCCTGCCGGGCGATGCCGCGAAGCCTCGTGCGCCACGCGCCGGGTTCGCGTCTCGACAACGCAGGCCGCGTCCAGCAAGCGACCACGCGCGCCCACGCAGCGCGGCGCTCGCGCGGCAGGGTAGACAGGTCGGCAGCAGGGTGTTCCCCAAGGAGCCTCCCGTGTTGCCGTCTTTTACTCCCGCCTTGCTTGCACTCGCCGACGGCACGGTCTTTCGTGGTTATTCGATCGGGGCCGAAGGCCACACGATCGGCGAAGTCGTGTTCAATACCGCGATCACCGGCTATCAGGAAATCCTGACTGATCCGAGCTACTCGCGCCAGATCGTCACGCTCACCTATCCGCATATCGGCAACGTCGGCGTCAACGCCGAAGACGTCGAAGCCACGAAAGTCCATGCCGCCGGCCTGATCATCCGTGATCTGCCTTCGCTCGCGTCGAACTTCCGCATGGACCGCACGCTCGGCGATTACCTGCGCGACGAAGGCGTCGTCGCGATCGCCGGCATCGACACCCGCAAGCTGACCCGTATCCTGCGCGACAAGGGCGCGCAGAACGGCTGCATCCTGACGGGTTCGGACGACGAAGCGAAGGCGATCGAGCTCGCGCGCTCGTTCCCGGGTCTCGCGGGCATGGATCTCGCGAAGGTCGTGTCGACCACGAAGCCGTTCGAATGGAAGCAGACCGAATGGCGCCTCGAAGGCGGCTACGGCATGCAGGAAGCGCCGAAGTATCGCGTCGTCGCATACGATTTCGGCGTCAAGTACAACATCCTGCGCATGCTCGCGGAGCGCGGCTGCCACGTGACGGTGCTGCCGGCACAGGCGAGCGCGGAAGATGCGCTCGCACTGAATCCGGACGGCGTGTTCCTGTCGAACGGCCCCGGCGATCCGGAACCGTGCGACTACGCGATCGCGGCCACGAAGCAATTCATCGAGCGCGGCGTGCCGACCTTCGGCATCTGCCTGGGCCACCAGATCATGGGCCTCGCGGTCGGCGCGAAGACGCTGAAGATGAAGACCGGCCACCA
The DNA here is from genome assembly GCF_017104665.1 of Burkholderia sp. Se-20378. NCBI lineage: Bacteria > Pseudomonadati > Pseudomonadota > Betaproteobacteria > Burkholderiales > Burkholderiaceae > Burkholderia > Burkholderia sp. Se-20378. The sequence continues at coordinate 2,631 of NZ_JAAGPG010000006.1, forward strand.
CGGCGCGAACCACCCGGTGAAGGATCTCGGCGACGGTCGCGTGGTGATCACGTCGCAGAACCACGGCTTCGCGGTCGATGCGGATTCGCTGCCGGCCAACGCGCGCGTGACGCACGTGTCGCTGTTCGACGGCACGCTGCAGGGCTTCGAGCTGACCGACAAGCCGGCATTCTGCTTCCAGGGCCACCCGGAAGCGTCGCCCGGCCCGCATGACATCGGCTATCTGTTCGACCGTTTCACCGCGCTGATGGACGCGGCGAAGCAGCGCAACGCTTAACGTCAACGACGCAACCGAAGGACGGGAGATTCGCATCATGTTCGGCCACGCACTCGGCATCACGGATATCTGGACCTACGTGTTCGGCGTGATCTTCATCATCCTGCTGCCGGGGCCGAACTCGATGTACGTGCTGTCGCTCGCGGCGCAGCGCGGCGTGAAGGCCGGCTATCGCGCCGCGTGCGGCGTGTTCGTCGGCGACACGGTGCTGATGGTGCTGTCCGCCGCCGGCGTCGCGTCGCTGCTGAAGGCGAACCCGCTGCTGTTCTCCGTCGTGAAATACGGCGGCGCCGCGTATCTGCTCTACATCGGCACCGGCATGCTGCGCAGCGCGTGGCAGAAGCTGCGCGCGCCGGCCCATGCGCCGGCCGATGCGCCGCCCGCGGTCGACGGCGAGCGGCCGTTCCGCAAGGCGCTGATCGTGAGCCTGCTGAATCCGAAGGCGATCCTGTTCTTCATCTCGTTCTTCATCCAGTTCGTCGACCCGGCATTCCCGCATCCTGCGCTGTCGTTCGTCGTGCTTGGGGCGATCGCGCAATGCGCGAGCTTCCTGTACCTGAGCACGCTGATCTTCGCGGGTGCGCGGCTTGCCGAGCACTTCCGCCGCCGCCGCAAGCTTGCAGCAGGCGCGGCGAGCAGCGTGGGCGGCCTGTTCATCGGATTCTCGGTGAAGCTCGCGCTCGCCACGATGAGCTGAGCGCAGCCGGCCGACCCACGACAACGATTACTTATTGAATTCACAAGCCATGCCAAAACGCACAGACATCAAGAGCATCCTCATCATCGGCGCCGGCCCGATCATCATCGGCCAGGCGTGCGAGTTCGACTATTCGGGCGCGCAGGCTTGCAAGGCGTTGCGTGAGGAGGGCTACAAGGTCGTTCTCGTCAACAGCAACCCGGCGACGATCATGACTGACCCGAACACGGCCGACGTGACCTACATCGAGCCGATCACGTGGGAAGTCGTCGCGCGCATCATCGAGAAGGAGCGCCCGGACGCGATCCTGCCGACGATGGGCGGCCAGACCGCGCTGAACTGCGCGCTCGACCTGCATCACCACGGCGTGCTCGAGAAGTTCGGCGTCGAGCTGATCGGCGCGTCGCCGGAAGCGATCGACAAGGCGGAAGACCGCCAGAAATTCAAGGAAGCGATGACCAAGATCGGTCTCGGTTCCGCGAAGTCGGGCATCGCGCACTCGCTGGAAGAGGCGACCCAGGTGCACGCCGAGATCATGGCGCTCACCGGCGGCAGCGGCTACCCGGTCGTGATCCGTCCGTCGTTCACGCTCGGCGGCTCGGGCGGCGGCATTGCGTACAACCGCGAAGAGTTCGAAGAGATCTGCAAGCGCGGCCTGGATCTCTCGCCCACGCGCGAGCTGCTGATCGAAGAGTCGCTGCTCGGCTGGAAGGAATACGAGATGGAAGTCGTGCGCGACCGCGCCGACAACTGCATCATCGTCTGCTCGATCGAGAACCTCGACCCGATGGGCGTGCACACCGGCGACTCGATCACGGTCGCGCCGGCGCAGACGCTCACCGACAAGGAATACCAGATCCTGCGTAACGCATCGCTCGCGGTGCTGCGCGAGATCGGCGTCGACACGGGCGGCTCGAACGTGCAGTTCTCGATCAACCCGAAGGACGGCCGCATGGTCGTCATCGAAATGAACCCGCGCGTGTCGCGTTCGTCGGCGCTCGCATCGAAGGCAACGGGCTTCCCGATCGCGAAGGTCGCGGCGAAGCTGGCAGTCGGCTACACGCTCGACGAGCTGAAGAACGAAATCACCGGCGGCCAGACCCCGGCATCGTTCGAGCCGACGATCGACTACGTCGTCACGAAGATCCCGCGCTTCGCGTTCGAGAAATTCCGCGAAGCCGATTCGCGCCTGACCACGCAGATGAAGTCGGTCGGCGAAGTGATGGCGATCGGCCGCACGTTCCAGGAATCGTTCCAGAAGGCGCTGCGCGGCCTCGAAGTCGGTGTCGACGGTCTCGACGAGAAGTCGACCAACCGCGACGAGATCGCGATCGAGATCCACGAGCCGGGTCCGGACCGCATCTGGTACGTCGGCGACGCATTCCGCATCGGCATGACCGCCCAGGAAATCTTCGCGGAAACCGCGATCGACCCGTGGTTCCTCGAGCAGATCGAGCAGATCATCCTGAAGGAAAAGGCGCTCGGCGGCCGCACGCTCGCGTCGCTGTCGTTCGACGAACTGCGCTACCTGAAGCAGAGCGGCTTCTCCGACCGCCGCCTCGCGAAGCTGCTCGGCGCGACGCCGGAAGACGTCCGCAAGCGCCGCGTCGAACTCAACGTGCGCCCGGTCTACAAGCGCGTCGACACCTGCGCGGCCGAATTCGCGACGAAAACCGCGTACATGTACTCGACCTATGAGGAAGAGTGCGAGGCGCAGCCGACCACCAACAAGAAGATCATGGTGCTGGGCGGCGGCCCGAACCGGATCGGCCAGGGCATCGAGTTCGACTACTGCTGCGTGCACGCGGCGCTCGCGATGCGCGAGGACGGCTACGAAACGATCATGGTCAACTGCAACCCGGAAACGGTGTCGACCGACTATGACACGTCCGACCGCCTGTACTTCGAGCCGCTGACGCTGGAAGACGTGCTCGAGATCGTCGACAAGGAAAAGCCGGTCGGCGTGATCGTCCAGTACGGCGGCCAGACGCCGCTGAAGCTCGCGCTCGACCTCGAAGCGCACGGTGTGCCGATCGTCGGCACGTCGCCGGACATGATCGACGCGGCCGAAGACCGCGAACGCTTCCAGAAGCTGCTGCAGGACCTCGGCCTGCGCCAGCCGCCGAACCGCACCGCGCGCGCCGAAGACGAAGCGCTCGCGCTGGCCGCTGAAATCGGCTATCCGCTGGTCGTGCGGCCGTCGTACGTGCTGGGTGGCCGCGCGATGGAAATCGTCCACGAGCCGCGCGACCTCGAGCGCTACATGCGCGAGGCCGTGAAGGTGTCGAACGATTCACCGGTGCTGCTCGACCGCTTCCTGAACGACGCGATCGAGTGCGACGTCGACTGTATCTGCGACGGCGACGCCGTGTTCATCGGCGGCGTGATGGAGCACATCGAGCAGGCGGGCGTCCACTCGGGCGACTCGGCATGCTCGCTGCCGCCGTACTCGCTGTCGAAGGAAACCGTGGCCGAGCTGAAGCGCCAGACGGGTGCGATGGCAAAGGCGCTGAACGTGGTCGGCCTGATGAACGTGCAGTTCGCGATCCAGCAGGTGCCGCAGGCGGACGGTTCGAAGCAGGACATCATCTACGTGCTGGAAGTGAACCCGCGCGCATCGCGCACGGTGCCGTACGTGTCGAAGGCGACCAGCCTGCCGCTCGCGAAGATCGCGGCGCGCGCGATGGTCGGCCAGAAGCTCGCGCAGCAGGGCGTGACGAAGGAAGTCGTGCCGCCGTACTTCAGCGTGAAGGAAGCGGTGTTCCCGTTCGTCAAGTTCCCGACCGTCGATCCGGTCCTCGGGCCTGAAATGCGCTCGACCGGCGAAGTGATGGGTGTCGGCCAGACGTTCGGCGAAGCGCTGTTCAAGTCGCAGCTCGCGGCCGGTTCGCGCCTGCCGGAGTCGGGCACGGTGCTGCTGACCGTGATGGACGCCGACAAGCCGAAGGCAGTCGAAGTCGCGCGCATGCTGCACGACCTTGGCTACCCGATCGTCGCGACCAAGGGTACGGCTGCCGCGATCGAAGCGGCCGGCGTGCCGGTGAAGGTCGTGAACAAGGTGAAGGACGGCCGTCCGCACATCGTCGACATGATCAAGAACGGCGAGATCGCACTCGTGTTCACGACGGTCGATGAAACGCGCCAGGCGATCGCCGATTCGCGTTCGATCCGCATGAGCGCACAGGCGCACAAGGTCACGTACTACACGACGATGTCCGGCGCGCGCGCGGCGGTTGAAGGCTTGCGCTACCTGAAGGATCTGGAAGTCTATGATTTACAAGGTCTTCACGCTCGCCTAAACTAAGCAGTCAGTTACCTGTCGAAGCAACACGTGCCGCGATTAGGCGGTGTTTCCAGTGCATCGGAAACGCGCTTAATCGCGGTGATTTTTTTTATAGCCGTTTTTAGCGATTGAGCCGTTTATGAGCACCATTCCGTTGACAAAGCGTGGCGCAGAACTCCTGCGCGATGAATTGCAGCGCCTCAAGTCCGTCGAGCGGCCGGCCGTGATCAACGCGATCTCGGAGGCCCGCGCACAGGGCGATCTGTCCGAAAACGCCGAATACGATGCTGCGAAGGAAAAGCAGGGCTTCATCGAGGGTCGTATCGCGGAACTCGAATCGAAGCTGTCGGCTGCGCAGGTCATCGATCCGACCGTGCTCGATGCCGAAGGCCGCGTGGTTTTCGCATCGACCGTCGAACTCGAGGATCTCGAGTCGGGCGACACCGTCAAGTACCAGATCGTCGGTGACGACGAAGCCGATATCGATCACGGCCTGATCTCGGTCAGTTCGCCGATCGCGCGCGCACTGATCGGCAAGTCCGAAGGCGACGTCGCGGCCGTGCAGGCGCCGAGCGGCGTGCGCGAGTACGAAATCATCTCGGTCAGCTACATCTGAAGCGGGGCGACGTGATGCCGCATCGCGTGTTCCGTCTGCTGTCGGCCGTGTGGGTCGGCAGCCTGCTGACGATCGGGTATGCGGTCGCGCCCGTACTGTTCAAGACGCTGGAGCGGATGACGGCCGGTTCGGTCGCCGCCCAGCTGTTCCGTATCGAGGCGATCCTCGGTGTCGTATGCGGCGTGCTGCTGCTTGCGCTGTCGAACCAGCAGGTGCGGCGGGGCAGCAACGAATATCGCCGCGTGCGCTGGGTCGTCGCCGCGATGGTCGTGTGCGTGCTGGTCGGGTATTTTGCGCTGCAGCCGTTCATGAACGCGCTGCGGGTGGCTGCGATGGACGCGGGCACCGATATTGCGAACTCGCCGTATGCGAGCCGCTTCGGGATGCTGCACGGCGTCTCGAGCGTGTTCTACCTCGTCGAGAGCGTGCTGGGGCTGATGCTGATCTGGCGTCTGCCGGCGCGCGACGCCTGACGCGAATGCCGCGCAGGCCCGGTCGATGCCGGGCCCGCGGGCAGGGCGGCGGTACGGCGTAGCCGCGCCGCCCCGATGCTTACTTGTCCTGGAACGGACGCTTCGTGCTGGCCTGGCGCTTCTTGGCGCGCTTCACGTTACCGCCTGCCGTCACACGCTCGTTGCCGCGTACGACGACCTTCGTTGGCTTCGGACGGCGCACCGGGCTCGCGTTCGGCGACACCTTGACGACCTTGACGGTGCGCGGTGCACGGCCTTTCTTGTCGTCGACGGCTTCGGCCGCGCTCGGCAGCGTGCCGGCACGGCGGCCGCGGGCCGGGGCCGCCGCGGCGGCTTCGGGCTTCCAGATCACCAGCAGCTTGCCGATGTGCTGGATCGGCGCCGCGCTCAGGCGATCGCAGATCTCGTCGTAGATCGCGATGCGCTCGTCGCGCTCGTCGCCGAACACGCGGATCTTGATCAGTTGGTGCGCGTTGAGGTGCACCTTGATTTCCTTCAGCACGGCGTCGGTCAGCCCTTCGGCGCCGATCAGCACGACGGGCTTGAGCGCATGGGCCTGGGAGCGCAGCGCGGAGCGCTCGGCGGGAGAAAGCGAAAGGGCGGGCATGGAAATGTCGAAATCTAAATAAGGGCGCGCTGACCGAAAAGCGATCGCGGGAAGTTACCGCGTCAGCCGTGCGCCGAAACCACGTAAAATCGCGGCTTGGGCCTCAAAAGGGGCCGCAGCCGCGCGAAGAAGACGCGTATTATCCGCTAAAAGCGCGGCTTCACGAAGCAATTAGCAGCAATCTCTCTCTCGAATGGCAAAAAACCGCTTCAACCAGCACTGGCTGCACGACCACATCAACGACCCCTACGTCAAAATGGCGCAGCGGGAGGGCTATCGCGCGCGCGCCGCGTACAAGCTGAAGGAAATCGACGAGCAGGACAAACTGATCCGCCCGGGCCAGGTGATCGTCGACCTCGGCGCGACGCCGGGCAGCTGGAGCCAGTATGCCCGCAACAAGCTCGCGCAGGGCAAGAAGCGTGACGCGGAGCGCGAAGGCGGCATCGACGGCACGATCGTGGCGCTCGACATCCTGCCGATGGAGCCGATCGCCGACGTCCACTTCCTCCAGGGTGACTTCCGTGAGGATGAAGTCCTTCACCAGCTCGAAGAAGTGCTCGAAGGGCGCGACGTGGACCTTGTTATTTCCGACATGGCCCCCAACCTCTCTGGCGTGGCCTCGGCGGACGCGGCGCGCATCGAGCATCTATGCGATCTGGCGCTCGAATTCGCGCAGAATCATCTGAAGCCGGACGGTGCGCTGCTCGTGAAGTGTTTTCACGGCAGCGGCTACAGCCAGATCGTCGAGAAATTCAAACAGCAGTTTAAGATCGTCGCGCCGCGCAAGCCGAAGGCGTCCCGCGACAAATCGTCCGAAACGTTCATTTTGGGTCGGCATCTGAAACGTCCGCGCTGATGCGCAACGGGGTGCCGCAAACGGGCTCCGGCCCTTGCCAGACAAGCGACGCGCTATCGCGGCGGTTGTCAATGCTTATGGCGAGGGTGGTCGGACTGGATTAGAATGACCGAGGGGCGCCGCAAGGAAAATGTAGGCGCTCGTCTACGAGTGAAGGAGTGGTGCTTTGAACAACAATATGTTTTCGAAGGCAGCGGTGTGGCTGGTGATCGCACTGGTGCTGTTTACGGTGTTCAAGCAGTTCGACAAGCCCCGCGTCCAGGAAGGCGTGTCCTATTCGCAGTTCATGGATGACGCCAAGAACGGCAAGGTCAAGAACGTCATCGTTCAGGGGCGCAACCTCACCGTCACTCCGGCTGATGGCCAGAAATACCAGATCGTGTCGCCCGGCGACATCTGGATGGTTGGCGATCTGATGAAGTACGGCGTGCAGGTCAGCGGCAAGGCCGACGACGAGCCGAACGCGCTGATGTCCGCGCTGTACTACCTCGGGCCGACGATCCTGATCATCGTGTTCTGGTTCTACATGATGCGGCAGATGCAGGGAGGCGGCAAAGGCGGCGCATTCTCGTTCGGCAAGTCGCGAGCGCGGCTGATCGACGAGAACAACAACGCGGTGAACTTCTCCGACGTCGCGGGCTGCGACGAAGCGAAGGAAGAAGTGTCCGAGCTCGTCGACTTCCTGCGCGATCCGCAGAAATTCCAGAAGCTGGGCGGTCGCATTCCGCGCGGCGTGCTGCTCGTCGGCCCCCCGGGTACCGGCAAGACGCTGCTGGCCCGCGCGATCGCGGGTGAAGCGAAGGTGCCGTTCTTCAGCATTTCGGGTTCCGACTTCGTCGAAATGTTCGTCGGCGTCGGCGCGGCGCGTGTGCGCGACATGTTCGAGCAGGCGAAGAAGCATGCACCGTGTATCGTGTTCATCGACGAAATCGACGCGGTCGGCCGTCATCGCGGCGCAGGCATGGGCGGCGGCAACGACGAACGCGAACAGACGCTGAACCAGATGCTCGTCGAGATGGACGGCTTCGAGGCGAACTCGGGCGTGATCGTGATCGCCGCAACCAACCGTTCCGACGTGCTCGACAAGGCGCTGCTGCGTCCGGGCCGTTTCGACCGCCAGGTCTACGTTGGCCTGCCGGACATCCGCGGCCGCGAACAGATCATGCGCGTGCACCTGCGCAAGGTACCGATCTCGAACGACGTCGATGCGGCAGTCATCGCACGCGGCACGCCGGGCTTCTCGGGCGCCGATCTCGCGAACCTCGTGAACGAGGCTGCGCTGTTCGCCGCACGCCGCGGCAAGCGTATCGTCGAGATGCAGGATTTCGAGGACGCGAAGGACAAGATCTTCATGGGTCCGGAGCGCAAGTCGGCCGTGATCCGCGAGGAAGCGAAGCGTGCGACCGCCTATCACGAGTCGGGCCACGCGGTGATCGCGAAGCTGTTGCCGAAGGCCGACCCCGTGCACAAGGTCACGATCATTCCGCGCGGTCGTGCGCTGGGTGTCACGTGGCAGTTGCCGGAGCATGACAACGAGACGTACTCGAAGGATTACCTGATGGATCGTCTCGCGATCCTGTTCGGTGGCCGGGTGGCGGAAGAGTTGTTCATGAACCTCGTCAGCACCGGCGCCTCGGACGACTTCAACAAGGCAACGCAGACGGCGCGTGCGATGGTGGCCCGTTTCGGCATGACCGACGCGCTCGGGCCGATGGTCTACGTCGACGACGAGAACGATGCATCGCCGTTCGGCCGTGGCTTCACGCGCACGATCTCGGAAGCGACGCAGCAGAAGGTCGACTCGGAAATCCGCCGCGTGCTCGACGAGCAGTACGGCCTTGCGCGCCGCCTGCTCGACGAGAACCGGGACAAGGTCGAGGCGATGACCGCCGCACTGATGGAGTGGGAGACGATCGATGCCGATCAGATCAACGACATCATGGAAGGCCGTCCGCCGCGCTCCCCGAAGAGCTCGCCGGCTGTCGGCGGCGATTCGTCGGGTGGTGGCAGCAGCGCCGAGGTGAAGCCCGGCAACGCGCCGGCACCTGCTTCGCCGGCGGCGTAATCTCCGCATAGCGCTTTAGCGCCGTTCACGGGCTGGTGTGGCTTCACACCGGCCCGTTTTGCATTCATTCACGCCAGTTGCTCGTGCCCGATTCCGCTGTTTCCCCATTCATTCCCGCGCCACTCCAGTGCGGCCGCTTCGAACTGACGTTCGAACGCCCGCTGGTGATGGGCATCCTCAACGCCACACCTGATTCGTTTTCGGACGGCGGCCGCTTTCTCGCGCGCGACGATGCGCTGCGCCAGGCCGAGCGGATGATTGCCGAAGGCGTCGACCTTCTCGATATCGGCGGTGAATCGACGCGCCCCGGCGCGCCGCCCGTGCCGCTCGACGAGGAGCTCGCGCGTGTGATCCCGCTCGTGGAAGCGCTGTGGCCGCTGAACGTGCCGCTGTCGATCGATACGTACAAGCCGGCCGTGATGCGTGCGGCGCTGGCCGCAGGCGCCGACCTGATCAACGACATCTGGGGGTTCCGCCAGCCAGGTGCGATCGATGCGGTGCGCGACGGCAACTGCGGGCTGTGTGCGATGCACATGCTGGGTGAGCCGCAAACGATGCAGGTCGGCGAACCCGATTACGGCGACGTCGTGACCGACGTGCGCGATTTTCTCGCCGAGCGCGCGCAGGCGCTGCGCGATGCGGGGATTGCGGCGGAGCGGATCTGCGTCGATCCCGGCTTCGGATTCGGCAAGGCGGTCATCGACGACAACTACGCGCTGCTGGCCGCGTTGCCGGACACGGCACCCGCGCGGCCCGACGGACGCGCGTATCCGATCCTCGCGGGCATGTCGCGCAAGTCGATGCTCGGCGCGGTGATCGGCGGCAAGCCGCCGATGGAGCGCGTCGCGGCGAGCGTGGCGGCCGCATTGTGCGCGGTCGAGCGCGGGGCGGCGATCGTGCGCGTGCACGACGTCGCGGCGACGGTCGACGCGCTGAAAATATGGAATGCCGTGCGCGAAGCTGCGCGGCAACGATAAGTCAGAAGACGAAGGAGGAAGATTCGCTATGGGACGTCGATATTTCGGCACGGACGGCATTCGCGGCACGGTGGGCGAGGCGCCCATCACACCGGATTTCGTGTTGCGTCTCGGCTATGCGGCCGGCAAGGTACTGGCCAGCTCGGCCGATGTCGCGGCAGGCTCGCGTCCGACCGTGCTGATCGGCAAGGACACGCGCGTGTCGGGCTACATGCTCGAAGCCGCGCTCGAGGCCGGATTCTCGGCGGCCGGCGTCGACGTGATGCTGGCCGGCCCGATGCCGACACCGGGCGTCGCGTACCTGACGCGCGCGCTGCGCTTGTCGGCGGGCGTCGTGATCAGCGCATCGCACAACCCGTATCACGACAACGGGATCAAGTTTTTCTCCGCTGACGGCAACAAGCTGCCGGACGAGACCGAAGCCGCGATCGAAGCGTGGCTCGACAAGCCGCTCGAATGCGCATCGTCCGACGGTCTCGGCAAGGCGCGCCGCCTTGACGATGCGGCCGGCCGCTACATAGAGTTCTGCAAGAGCACGTTCCCGGCCGCGTTCAACCTGCGCGGGCTGAAGCTGGTGATCGACTGTGCGCACGGTGCCGCGTACCAGATCGCGCCGCACGTGTTCCACGAACTCGGCGCGGACGTGATCCCGATCGGCGTCGCGCCGAACGGCTTCAACATCAACGACGGCGTCGGTGCGACCGCGCCCGACGCGCTGGTGCGCGCGGTGCGCGCGAACCACGCGGATCTCGGCATCGCGCTCGACGGCGATGCGGACCGCCTGCAGGTGGTCGATGCGACCGGTCGCCTGTACAACGGCGACGAGCTGCTCTACGTGCTCGTGAAGGACCGGATCGCGACAGACGGCAACGTCGAAGGTGCGGTCGGCACGCTGATGACGAACCTCGCGGTCGAAGTCGCGCTGCAGCGCGAGGGCGTGAAGTTCGTCCGCGCGGCGGTCGGCGATCGCTACGTGCTCGAACAGTTGCGCGAGCACGGCTGGCAACTTGGCGCGGAAGGCTCGGGCCACATCCTGTCGCTCGACCGCCACTCGACCGGCGACGGCATCGTGTCGGCGCTGCTCGTGCTGGCCGCGCTGAAGCGCAGCGGCCAGACCCTCGCGCAGATGCTCGACGGTGTCACGCTGTTCCCGCAGAAGCTGATCAACGTCCGGATGAAGCCGGGCGCCGACTGGAAGGGCAGCACGTCGATTCGTGCCGCGATCGACGCGGCCGAAGCCGCACTCGCCGGCAGCGGCCGCGTGCTGATCCGCGCATCGGGCACGGAGCCCGTGCTGCGCGTGATGGTCGAAGCGCGGCAGGCCGCTGACGCGGTCCGTCATGCGGAAACGATCGCCGACGCGGTGCGCGCGGCGACGACCTGACGCGCAGAGCCCGGCGCGGGGTGGTCAAACGCCCTGGCGTCGGCGCTCCTGTCAACGTGCACGCGGCGCCTTCGGGGCGCCGCGATTTCGTCAGACGCAAAGGTTTGCGATACCGATAAGAAGGGCACGTTGCCCACTGAATTCCTCAGTCGAGAAATCGTCTGACCCCAGATATCGGGCCAGTCACGAGCGGGGACTTTCCATGGCGCAGACACTGCGCTACGATCCGCTCGCACCCAGGTAAAACGGGTAGTGTCCCCTCCCTTCCAGGCAGGCAGTTCTTGCCGCCACCGCCGTTCCGGCGCCGTCCGCGCGCCGCGCGACCGGCACCCGATACTCCCTTTCAACCAGTCATGTTACTGTCACGCCAGTTTCATCGATTGTCACATTACCGTCATGAGGAGCCCCTAACCTTCGCGGTGCCGTAGTCATCCGCTCACACACTGGAGGTCTCATGAAATTGATGCAAACCGCGATTGCCGGCCTGGCTGGCGCGCTTTTCGCCGTCGCCGCTCACGCTGCCGACATCACGGGCGCAGGCAGCACGTTCGCGATGCCGATCTATACGAAATGGGCTGCTGACTACCAGCAGACCGGCGGCGCGAAGGTCAACTACCAAGGTATCGGTTCGTCGGGCGGCCTGAAGCAGATCGTCGCGAAGACGGTCGATTTTGCCGGTTCGGACGCTCCGCTGAAGGATGACGAGCTTGCAAAGGAAGGCCTGTTCCAGTTCCCGACGGTGGTCGGCGGCGTGGTGCCGGTCGTCAACGTGCCGGGCGTGAAGGCCGGCGAACTGACGCTGTCGGGCCCGGTGCTCGGCGACATCTACCTCGGCAAGATCAAGAAGTGGAACGACCCGGCGATCGCCGCGCTGAACCCGAAGGTCAAGCTGCCGGACACGGACATCGCCGTGGTTCGCCGCGCTGACGGCTCGGGCACGAGCTTCATCTGGACGAACTACCTGTCGAAGGTCAACGACGAGTGGAAGTCGAAGGTCGGCGAAGGCACGACGGTCAACTGGCCGACGGGCACGGGCGGCAAGGGCAACGACGGCGTCGCAGCCTTCGTGCAGCGTCTGCCGGGCGCAGTCGGCTACGTCGAATGGGCGTACGCGAAGAAGAACAACATGGTCTACACGGCCCTGAAGAACTCGACGGGCACGGTGGTCGAGCCGAAGACGGAAACGTTCAAGGCCGCTGCTGCTGGCGCGAACTGGTCGAAGTCGTTCTACCAGATCCTGACGAACCAGCCGGGCAAGGAAGCATGGCCGGTCGTCGGCGCGACGTTCGTGCTGCTGCACGCGAAGCAGGAGAAGCCGGAGCAGGGCGCGGAAACGCTGAAGTTCTTCAGCTGGGCGTTCAAGAACGGCGAGAAGGCTGCTGACAGCCTCGACTACATCTCGCTGCCGCCGGCAGTCGAAGTGGAAATCCGCAAGCAGTGGAAGGCGAAGGTGACGGACGCTTCGGGCAAGTCGGTCGCCGCAGAGTAAGCATTGCAGCGGTTCGCTGCCTGGCCGTGCCGGTCGGGCAGTGTGTGCGGTAAAGCCGGGCGTTACGGCGCCCGGCAATCAAAAGCAGGCACCCATGTCTGATATTTCCTATACGTCCTCACGGTCCGCCGACGTTGCGCAGCAACGCGCGCCGAGCCGCCTCGGGGATGTCGTATTCGGCGGTCTTGCACGGCTTGCCGCCATCGTGACCCTGCTGCTGCTCGGCGGGATCATCGTTTCCCTGATCATTGCGTCGATGCCGACCATCCAGAAGTTCGGCCTCGGCTTCCTGTGGCAATCCGAGTGGGATCCCAACTCGGACATCTACGGCGCGCTCGTGCCGATCTACGGCACGATCGTGACGTCGGTCATCGCGCTCGTCATCGCCGTGCCGGTCAGCTTCGGCATCGCGCTGTTCCTCACCGAGCTGTCGCCCGTGTGGCTGCGCCGCCCGCTCGGCATCGCGATCGAGCTGCTCGCCGCGATTCCGTCGATCGTGTACGGCATGTGGGGCCTGCTCGTGTTCGCCCCGATCTTCGCGGAATATTTCCAGAAGCCGCTCGGCCACCTGTTCAAGGACGTGTGGATTCTCGGCCCGCTGACCGCCGGCCCGCCGATCGGTATCGGCATCCTGGCAGCCGGCGTGATCCTCGCGATCATGATCATCCCGTACATCGCATCGGTGATGCGTGACGTGTTCGAAGTCACGCCCGTGCTGCTGAAGGAATCGGCCTACGGGATCGGCTGCACGACCTGGGAAGTGATGTGGAAGGTCGTGCTGCCCTATACGAAGACCGGCGTGATCGGCGGCGTGATGCTCGGCCTCGGCCGCGCGCTCGGCGAGACGATGGCCGTGACCTTCGTGATCGGCAACACGAACCTGCTCGACAGCATTTCTCTGTTCGCCCCGGGCAACAGCATCACGTCGGCGCTCGCGAACGAATTCGCTGAAGCGCAACCGGGCCTGCATACGTCCGCGCTGATGGAGCTGGGCCTGATCCTGTTCGTGATCACGTTCATCGTGCTGTCCATCTCCAAACTGCTGCTGCTTCGTCTCGAGAAGGGAGAGGGCAAGAAATGAGCGAGCCCATCATGAATTTCCCGGGTCCGGACGGCGCCGTGCTCGACGCGATGCGCAACCGCCTGCAGCGCAAGCGCAAGGCCATCAACGCGATCGCGCTGGCCGCATCGCTCGGCGCGATGGCCTTCGGCCTGCTGTGGCTCGTGTGGATTCTCTACACGACGGTGCATCTCGGCGTGAGCGGCCTGTCGCTGCAACTGTTCACGGAATCGACGCCGGCACCGAACACGGAAGGCGGCGGTCTCGCGAACGCGATCGTCGGCAGCTTGCTGCTGTGCGGTTTCGGCACGCTGGTCGGCACGCCGATCGGCATCCTCGCGGGCGTCTATCTCGCCGAATACGGCCAGAAGAACCTGCTGGCGAGCACGATCCGCTTCATCAACGACATCCTGCTGTCCGCGCCGTCGATCGTCATCGGCCTGTTCGTGTACGCGATCGTCGTCGCGAAGTCGGGGCGCTTCTCGGGCTGGGCCGGCGTGATCGCGCTCGCCCTGCTGCAGATTCCGATCGTGATCCGCACGACCGAGAACATGCTGAAGCTCGTGCCGAACGCGCTGCGCGAAGCGGCCTTCGCGCTCGGCACGCCGAAGTGGCGCATGGTGCTGAAGATCACGCTGCGCGCATCGGTCGGCGGCATCGTGACGGGCGTGCTGCTCGCCATCGCGCGGATCGCCGGCGAAACGGCGCCGCTGCTGTTCACCGCGCTGTCGAACCAGTTCTTCTCGTGGGACATGAGCCAGCCGATGGCGAACCTGCCGGTCACGATCTACAAGTTCGCGATGAGCCCGTTCGCGGAATGGCAGTCGCTGGCGTGGGCGGGCGTGTTCCTGATTACGCTCGGGGTGCTCGGACTCAACATCCTGGCGCGCTCGATCTTCTCGAAAAAGTAACGGCGGAGCAATCCGATGAATATGGCAGAAAGCCACCTGAATCCTGTCGAGCGCACTGCAGCGCCGGCCGGCACGCAAGAAGCGGCGCACGGCCGTCCGCTCGAGCCGCTGAACGCGAAGATCGAGGTCAACAACCTCAACTTCTTCTACAACAAGTTCCATGCGTTGAAGAACATCAACCTGAGCATTCCCGAAGGGAAGGTGACGGCGTTCATCGGCCCGTCGGGCTGCGGCAAGTCGACGCTGCTGCGCACGTTCAACAAGATGTTCGCGCTCTATCCGGAGCAGCGCGCCGAAGGCGAAATCATGATGGACGGCGAGAACCTGCTGACGACGAAGCGCGACATCTCGCTGCTGCGCGCGCGTATCGGCATGGTGTTCCAGAAGCCGACCCCGTTCCCGATGTCGATCTACGACAACATCGCGTTCGGCGTGAAGATGTTCGAAAAGCTCACGCGCTCGGAAATGGACGACCGCGTCGAGTGGGCGCTCACGAAGGCTGCGCTGTGGAACGAAGTGAAGGACAAGCTGAACCAGAGCGGCTACGGCCTCTCGGGCGGCCAGCAGCAGCGTCTGTGCATCGCGCGCGGCATCGCGATCCGTCCGGAAGTGCTGCTGCTCGACGAACCGTGCTCGGCGCTCGACCCGATCTCGACGGGCCGCATCGAAGAACTGATCGCGGAGCTGAAGAGCGACTACACGGTCGTGATCGTCACGCACAACATGCAGCAGGCCGCACGCTGCTCGGATTTCACGGCCTACATGTACCTGGGCGAGCTGATCGAATTCGGCGAGACCGAAAAGATCTTCATCAAGCCGGTACGCAAGGAAACGGAAGACTACATCACCGGCCGCTTCGGTTGATGACGGAGAACAACAGCCATGTCGGATAAACATCTGTCGAGCCAGTTCGACGCGGACCTGAATGCCGTGTCGTCGAAAGTGCTGGAAATGGGCGGGCTCGTCGAGTCGCAGATCGTCGGCGCGATGCACGCGCTGAACGAATTCGATCGCGATGCAGCCGAAAAGGTGATCGCGAACGAGGAAGTCCTGAATGCGATGGAAGTCGACATCGACCAGGAGTGCGGCAACATCATCGCGCGGAGGCAGCCTGCTGCGCGTGACCTGCGCCTTTTGATGTCGATTTCGAAAACGATTACGAACCTCGAGCGCGCAGGCGACGAGGCCGAGAAGATCGCGAAGCGTGTGCGTCGCCTGGTCGACGAGCCGGCCGCGCGCACGGTCAACATCGCCGAGATCAAGGTGTCGGGCGAAATGGCCGTGACGATCCTGCGCCGCGCACTCGACGCGTTCGCGCGTCTCGATACGGTGGCCGCGGCACAGATCGTCAAGGACGACAAGGAAATCGACCTGGAATTCCGCGCGTTCGTGCGCAAGCTCGTGTCGTACATGCAGGAAGATCCGCGCACGATCTCGGTCGGCCTCGAGTATCTGTTCATCGCGAAGGCGATCGAGCGGATCGGCGACCACGCGAAGAACATCGCCGAATTCATCATCTACATCGTGAAGGGCACCGACGTGCGGCACCAGCCGCGCGACACGCTCGATCGCGAAGCCAACAGTTAATCGACTCCGTACAGGAAGAATAGAGGTGCCGATGCCCAGCAACATTCTCGTCGTTGAAGATGAGCCCGCGATTTCCGAACTGATCTCGGTGAATCTACAGCACGCCGGTCACTGCCCGATCCGCGCGTACAACGCCGAACAGGCTCAAAACCTGATCAGCGACGTGCTGCCCGATCTCGTGCTGCTCGACTGGATGCTGCCGGGCAAGTCCGGTATCGCGTTTGCGCGCGACCTGCGCAACAACGAACGGACCAAGCACATCCCGATCATCATGCTGACTGCCCGCGGCGACGAGCAGGACAAGGTGCTCGGCCTCGAAATCGGCGCGGACGACTACGTGACGAAGCCGTTCTCGCCGAAGGAGCTGATGGCGCGGATCAAGGCTGTGCTGCGCCGCCGCGCGCCGCAGCTGACCGAGGACGTCGTGGCGATCAACGGGCTGCGCCTCGACCCGGCCACGCATCGTGTCGCCGCGCATGCGGAAGGCAGCGAGATCAAGCTCGATCTCGGCCCGACCGAGTTCCGCCTGCTGCATTTCTTCATGACGCATCCGGAGCGCGTGCACAGCCGCACGCAACTGCTCGACCAGGTGTGGGGCGACCACGTGTTCGTCGAGGAGCGCACCGTCGACGTGCACATCAAACGATTGCGCGCGGCCTTGAAACCGGCCGGCTGCGATGCGATGATCGAGACCGTGCGCGGCAGCGGCTACCGGCTCGCCAAGCACGCGTAACGTATCCACGCATGCCGTGTGCCACGGCATGCCGTTCATTCTTTCGGGCGCTGAATCATGAACATCATCTGGGCGCGCTTTCTGGTGTCGCTCGTGCTGCTCGTGCTGATCGGCGTATTGGTCGGCGTCTTCGCCGGCCCGACCGCGGGCCTCGTGTTCGTGGCCGTGATGCTGGTCGCGCAGGGCTTTTTCAGCACCTTTCATACGCAACGTCTGTGGCGGCTGCTCGATGCACCGGTCTATGGCGAGGTGCCGAGTGCGCCGGGCATCTGGGGTGAGATCTACTATCGTCTGCACAAGCTTGCGAAGCAGTGGCATGCCCAGGTGCGTCAGGTCGAGCAGCAGCACTCGCGCTTCATCCAGGCGATCCAGGCGTCGCCGAACGGCGTCGCGATGCTCGACGACCACGACCAGATCGAGTGGTGCAATGCGATCGCCGAAGTCCACTTCGGCCTCGACGCGAAGCGCGACCTGCGCCAGCACATCACCAACCTGGTTCGCCATCCCGAGTTCGTCCGCTATCTGAACGCGCAGCATTACGACGAGACGCTCGTGATGCGCGGCATGGGCGATTCACGGCAGAACGTGCTGGAAGTGCAGGTGTTTCCGTACGGCGAGAATCGCAAGCTGCTGCTCACGCAGGACATCACCGAGCTCGAGCGGACCGACGCGATGCGGCGCGACTTCGTCGCGAACGTGTCGCACGAGTTGAAGACGCCGCTCACCGTGCTGTCGGGGTTCCTCGAGACGATGCGCGAGCTGCCGCTGAACGAGGAAGACCGCGCGCGCTATCTCGAGATGATGGAGCAGCAGGCCTCGCGGATGCGGCACATCGTGACCGACCTGCTGGTGCTCGCGAAGCTGGAGGGCGAGAGCAAGCCGCCGCTCGATCGCGCGATCGACATGCGCGCCGTGTTCGACCATCTGAAGGAGGACGCGCAGACGCTGTCGAACGGGCATCACGACATCGCGTTCACGATCGACGAGACGCTCGGCGTCACCGGCGCGCAGACGGAGCTGTTCAGCGCGTTCGCGAATCTGGTCACCAACGCGATCCGCTATACGCCGGAAGGCGGCAAGATCGTCGTGACGTGGCGGCGCGAAGGCGCGCAAGGCGTGTTTTCCGTCACGGACAGCGGCTTCGGTATTCCGGCCGCAGACTTGCCGCGGTTGACCGAACGCTTCTACCGTGTCGACCGCAGCCGTTCGCGCGACACGGGTGGCACGGGGCTCGGCCTTGCGATCGTCAAGCACGTGCTGCAGCGGCATGACGCGCACCTGTACGTGCAGAGCGAGGAAGGGCGTGGCAGCACGTTCACCGCGCGCTTCCCGGGCTCGCGCATCATCGCGATCCGGCCGGCCGCATACGAGGCATGATCGCGTAATGGCATCCGTCGCTCGTTCGGCGAGCGGCGGCATGTTGGATCCGCAACAAAAAAGCGCAGCCCGTGGGCTGCGTTTTTTTTATTGGCGACGCGGCGCGCGATTCGCGCCGCGCTACCGGTTCAAGAACAGAACTTCGCGAGCAACCCGAGTTGCGCGTTGCGGATCGTCTTGCCGGCGCGACGGCGACGGTAGTGGCCGTCGCTGTGCATCTGCCATGCCGACTGGTTGTCGCCGAGGCACACCGACAGGCCTTCGGCGATCACGCGCCGCTTGAGCTTGCGATCGCGGATCGGGAACGCGACTTCGACGCGGCGGAACAGGTTGCGGTCCATCCAGTCGGCGCTCGACAGATAGACGTCCTCGGCGCCGTTCGCGTGGAAATAGTAGATCCGGTGGTGCTCGAGGAAGCGGCCGACGATCGAGCGCACGGTGATGTTTTCCGACAGCCCCGGCACGCCGGGCTTCAGCGCGCAGACGCCGCGCACGATCAGGTCGACCTTGACGCCGGCCTGCGACGCTTCGTACAGCGCGGCGATCACCGTCGGCTCCAGCAGCGCGTTCATCTTTGCGACGACGCGTGCGCGCTTGCCGGCGCGTGCATTGTCGATCTCGACGCGAATCGCGTCGATGATGCGCGGATGCAGCGTGAACGGCGACTGCCACAGCTCGTGCAGCGTGAGCTCGCCGCCGATGCCGGTCAGTTGCTGGAACACGTGATGGACGTCCTCGCAGATTTTCTGGTCGGCCGTCATCAGCCCGAAGTCGGTGTAGAGGCGAGCCGTACGCGGGTGGTAGTTGCCGGTGCCGAGGTGCACGTAGCGGCGCAGCGACGCCTTGCCGGCCTGCACGACGCGTCGCACGATCAGCATCATCTTCGCGTGGCACTTGTGGCCGACCACGCCGTACACGACATGCGCGCCGACGGCTTCGAGCTGCGACGCCCAGTTGATGTTGGTTTCCTCGTCGAAGCGCGCGAGCAGTTCGACGACGACCGTCACTTCCTTGCCGTTGCGCGCGGCTTCCATCAGCGCGTCCATCAGCGGCGAATCGGTGCCGGTGCGGTAAATCGTCTGCTTGATCGCAACGACGCTCGGATCCCTCGCGGCCTGCTGCAGCAGTTCGAGCACCGGCTGGAAACTCTCGTACGGGTGGTGCAGCAGGATGTCGCCGTTGTCGATCGCGTCGAACATCGTCGGCGCGTTGGTGATCGCGGACGGGGTCGACGCGGTGAACGGCGTGAATTTCAGGTCGGGTCGATCGACGAGATCGGGAATCTGCATCAGCCGCACGAGATTCACCGATCCCGCCACGCGATAGCAGTCCTTCTCGCTGAGTTCGCTTTCCACGAGCAGGCGCCGCACGATGTGCGGCGGCGTGTCGGCCGACACCTCGAGGCGCACCGCGTTGCCGAGGTGGCGCGCGGGCAGTTCGCCCTGCAGCGCGACGCGCAGGTTCGTGATTTCGTCTTCGTCGACGAACAGCTCGCTGTTGCGCGTGATGCGGAACTGGTTGCAACTCTTCACGGTCAGTTGCGGGAAGAGTTCACCGACGAAGTACTGCATGAACGAACTCAACAGCACGAAGCCGTGCTCGAAGCCCGACAGCGCGTGCGGCATGCGCACGACGCGCGGCAGCGCGCGCGGCGCCTGCACGATACCCATCACGGCCTGACGGCCGAATGCGTCGCGGCCTTCGAGCTCGACGACGAAGTTCAGGCTCTTGTTCAGCACGCGCGGAAACGGGTGGGCGGGATCGAGGCCGATCGGCGTCAGCACGGGCAACAGCTCGTCGAGGAAGTAGTGCCGCGCCCATTCGAGCTGCTCGTCGTTCCACGTGTCGCTCGCATGGAAGTAGATGCCTTCCTGTTCGAGCGCGGGCAGCACGGTTTCGTGCAGCATCGTGTACTGTCGATGGACGAGCCGTTGCGCGCGTTCGACGACGAGGTCGTAAGCATGTTGTAACGACATGCCGTCGGGCGTCAGTGCGCCGGGGTTGTCGCGGATCTGCTCCTGCAGCCCGGCCATCCGGACTTCGAAGAATTCGTCGAGGTTGCTGCTGGTGATGCAGATGAAGCGGAGGCGCTCGAGCAACGGGACTTGCGGATCGGCTGCCTGGGCCAGCACGCGCTCGTTGAAACCGAGGATGCCGAGTTCACGATTGAGAAGCGGGTAACGGACGGACATCGGCAGAGTAGGGGGTGATTCAGGCGATGATTCGAAAGGACGCTCGGAAACTCTCACGGTACGATGACGTGCTGATGACAATAATGTATTTATATCGGGAAATTCTACGCTGTAACCATTTCGTCTCATAAATGTTTCGACGATATGCAAACGAGCAGAGTGCATGCCCGTGAAGCGTGGCAATGGCAAGCGTTCCACGCTTAAAATGTCGCCTTTGATTGATCGCCCAGGGTTGCCGCATAGGCTGCCGTGGGAGAACGCGCACGGAGCCCCCTTCTGATGGTTACAACCCCCCACTTGCTGGCTGCCGTGGATCTCGGCTCGAACAGCTTCCGGCTGATCGTCGGTCGTGTCGAGGAAACGCCGGCAGGCAGCCAGATCTATCCCGTCGACGCGCTGCGCGAGCCGGTCCGGCTGGCCGCAGGCCTGTCGAGCGACAAGATGCTCGATCGCGCGTCGCAGGAGCGTGGCTGGGAGGCGCTCAAGCGGTTCGGCGAGCGCCTGCGCGATTTCCATCCCGATCATGTGCGCGCGGTGGCGACCAACACGCTGCGCGTCGCGAAGAATGCGGGCGAATTTCTCGGTGAGGCCGAAGCGGCACTCGGTTTCCCGATCGAAGTGATTGCGGGCCGCGAAGAAGCGCGGCTGATCTACGCGGGTGCCGCGCACTCGGTGCCGGCAAGCGCCGGCAAGCGGCTCGTCGTCGACATCGGCGGCGGCTCCACCGAATTCATCATCGGCTCGCACTACACGCCGATCGTGATGGAGAGCCTCTATATCGGCTGCGTGAGCCACAGCCGCACGTTCTTTCCCGCCGGCAACGTCGACGAATACACGATGCGGCAGGCCGAACTCGCGGCCAAGCGCGAGATCCAGATCATTTCAAGCGAGTACAAGAAGGCGGGCTGGGACCAGGCGATCGGCTCGTCGGGCACCGCGCGTGCACTCGCGGAACTCGTCGAGGCGAACGGTTTCAACGATCCGGGCATCACGCACGGCATTTCGCGCGGCGGCCTCGAACGGCTGAAGCGGGCGCTGATCAAGTCGGAGAACGTCAACCGGCTGAAGCTGATCGCGCTGAAGCCCGATCGCGTGCCGGTGCTCGCGGGCGGCCTCGCGATCATGCTCGCGGTGTTCGAGGAACTCGGTGTCGACTACGTCGATACGACCGACGGCGCGCTGCGTCTCGGTGTGCTGTACGACCTGCTCGGCCGGACGCAGCACGAGGACATGCGCGCGGTGACCGTCGAGGGCTTCACGCGCCGCTACGGTGTCGATCGCGCGCAGGCCGAGCGGATCGGCGCGCTGGCGGGGCGTTTCTTCGACGAGCTCGAAGAAGCCGATGAAGAAGCGCGCGAGGAAGGGCGGATGTTCCTTGGCTGGGCGGCCGCGTTGCACGAGATCGGTTTGTCGATCTCGCACAGCGCGTATCACAAGCACTCGGCCTATATCGCGAGCAACGCGGACATGCCGGGTTTTTCGCGCACCGACCAGGCGCGCCTCGCCGCGCTGGTGCTCGGTCACGCGGGCAAGCTCGGCAAGCTGTCGCAGGCGCGCGAGGTCGAGTGGCCGCTGCTGTTCTGCCTGCGGCTCGCGGCGCTGCTGTGCCGGCGCCGGACCGATGCCGGGCTGCCGGACATTTCCGTTTCGCAGATGAAGAAGGGCGGGTATGAAGTGCGCCTGCCGAGCGCATGGGTCGAGCAGAACCCGCTGACCGACTACAGCCTCAGCCAGGAGGCAGCCGAGTGGGAGAAGGTCGGTATCCCGTATCGCGTGGTGTACACCGGCGCGTAACGGGTCGACGGAGGTCGATAGCGGGGCTGGGAGGGGCCGGGCAGCGGAAGGCTTGGCACTCCCTCAGGATGGCCGCATGATCGTCGTGATGGCCGCTCAGTCCGACGAGCAGACGATCGCGGTCAGGAATGGAAACGCCTGCTTGACGGTCGCGTCGCTGCCGGCCTTGCGCACGGCTTCCTCCACCGCGCTTTTCGTCCCGCGCACCACGACGCCATAGGCCCAGTCGCCGATCGGCGTGCCGTCGCCCGCGCGGAAGATCGGGTCGTTCGCCTGGTATCCGAGTACGACATACACGCCGAAGCCGTACGCCGTCAGCGAGCGGCTCGTGCGGAAGGCGTTGACCGAGTTCGATTCGACGTGCATCGGCTCCGACTGGATGTCGCCGGCGGCGAGCAGCGGTGCGACGAACTTGTGGCCGGTCGAGTGGCAGTCGAGCGCGTCGTCGAGTGCTTTGGCCGACGCGGTGCCGGCAGTCGCGAACGCGAGCAGCGATGCGCAGAGTGCGGTCTTGAGAATGTTGTTTTTCATGCGCGGTGGCGGGTTGTCCACGCGCATTATCGCGTGTTCCGGCAAGTGCCGTATGCGGGCTGCGGATGGCGCGTTGGCTCGTATGCCGTCGGCGACCCGATGAGCCGGCGAGGCGGGCGCTCGATCATTTCCAGCCGGTTTTCCTGCATTGAAAGCGAAAGGCCGTCGGCCATTTGCGCTGCGCTGACCATCGAACAATGGCCGCCGTGGTGCGTCGATCGTTGTCGCGTCGACGCCCAAATTGATCCCTACAATGAACTGAGGCGCTGCGAACCGGGAATCCCGGCTGACGCTCAAAAGGGCCCAGAAACGGAAAAGGGGCTACGGTGTTTAACCGTAACCCCTTGATTCCTTTGGTCGGAGCGATAGGATTCGAACCTACGACCCTCTGATCCCAAATCAGATGCGCTACCAGGCTGCGCTACGCTCCGACGAGCCAAAGATTGTATCGTTGAACGTTCGATCCGGTCAATCCCTATATGCGGGTAAATGCCGCGGCGGCGAGCCGTCCCGATTTGCGACAATTCGCCCGGTAATCGGCGGGCCCGGACGCATGGGCGCGGGGCCGCTCGCCGAAGCAAGGAGAACATCATGATGAACCTGATCCTGTGGCGCCACGCCGAAGCCGAAGACTACGCGTCGAGCGATCTCGCCCGCCAGTTGACCGTCCGGGGCCGCAAGGACGCGCAGGCGATGGCCAAATGGCTGCGCGGGCGGCTCGAGACGAACGCGGTGATCCTCGCGAGCCCGGCGGCCCGCACCGTGCAGACCGTCGAGGCGCTGACCGACCAGTACCGGACAGTCGATGCGCTCGCACCGGGCGGCAGCGTCGACGACGTGCTGGCGGCGGCCGGCTGGCCGGAAGGCATCGCGCCGACGGTCGTGATCGTCGGGCACCAGCCGACGCTCGGCAGCGTTGCCGCGCAACTGATCGCCGGCGGCGACGACAGCTGGAGCGTCAAGAAGGGCGGAATCGTGTGGCTCGCGAGCCGCACGCGTGACGGCAGCCGTCAGGCCGTGCTGCGCGCGGTATTGACGCCCGATCTGCTGTGAGGCCCGCCTGAAGGGCTTTGAAGGGATTCATCATACGGTTTCGCAAGCTTTCTGCTAAAGTCAATTCGGCGACACGTCATTGAAAGGACACGGTCGTGCCACATAACGGTCACGGCCGATTACTACATTGGCGGGCATGTCGTCCTATTCCTTACGACCAGGAAAGCCTAATGCGAGAACTGCCGACGCCTACGCTCCCTTTTGCCTCGCTGCCCCTCGACACGTCGCGGCGCCACCTGCCGCGCGCTGCTGAAACCGTCACATCGGAGTATCGCCTGCGCGCCGCGTGGGCGCGTACGGAAGACGAATTGCGCGAAGCCCAGCGCCTGCGTTACAGCGTGTTCGCCGAAGAGATGGGCGCGCAGGTCAGCGGCCCCTCCGGTCTCGACGTCGATCCGTTCGATGCGTACTGCGACCACCTGCTGGTTCGCGATCTCGACACCCTGAAGGTCGTCGGCACGTATCGCGTGCTGCCGCCGCACCAGGCGGCGCGTGTCGGCCGCCTGTATGCCGAAGGCGAATTCGACCTGTCACGCCTCACGCACCTGCGCGGCAAGATGGTCGAGGTCGGTCGCTCGTGCGTGCACAGCGACTACCGCAGCGGCGCCGTCATCATGGCGCTGTGGGGCGGCCTTGGCGCGTACATGATGCAGAACGGCTACGAGACGATGCTCGGCTGCGCGAGCGTGTCGATGGCCGACGGCGGCCACTATGCGGCGAACCTGTACCAGTCGCTGTCGGCAGGCTCGCTGACGGCGCCCGAATATCGCGCGTTCCCGCACACGGCCCTGCCGGTCGACGAACTGCAGACGGGCACCGTCGTGGCGCCGCCGCCGCTGATCAAGGGTTACCTGCGTCTCGGCGCGAAGATCTGCGGTGCGCCGGCCTGGGATCCCGACTTCAACTGCGCGGATTTCCTGACGCTGTTCCGCCTGTCCGACATCAACGCGCGCTACGCCCGCCACTTCCTGGGCTGAGCCGTCTGAATCGCGGTGCACCCGTCCGGGTGCGCGCAAGCGAACGCCGCCGCGTGGCACGAGCCGCGCGGCGGCGTTCGTCCATCTGGTCGATGTGTGTGAGTCGGACCCTGTTAATTTCGGCGATACGTGATCACCAGCGTGCCGCGGGACGGCACGTTCGGGAGCGGCCCCGGGAAGGGCCGGACGGCAGCGGCGCGCCTAGTGCTTGCGCCGCCAGTCGAGCAGGTGGTGTTCGGCCATCCAGTGATGGATCATCCCTTCGCCTTCATGGCTGCGCTTGTATTCGCGCGACTCGAAGAACGACAGGGCGACGAGCACCATCAGACCGACGAACAGGCCGATCAGGCCGGCAATTTCTTCAGACGACATGGCAGCCTCCTTTCCACGGCACAGCGCCATGCGTACATAGTAGGACATGCGCAGCGCGACTCCGAAGCAGGATTTCCGCTAGACTCGGCGCGGTCCCGGCGTGCGATGGGCGCGCCGATTTCCGGAGCCATACCCGATGACCCGTTTCATGCTGGCCGTGCTGGCCGCATCTTTCCTCGCCGCCTGTACCAGCGATCCGCATCAGGCCCGTCGCGGCCATCCGCCGGAAGATCCGGCCGACTATCACGGCGTGCCGACCGACATGACGCCGCCGTCGATGCTCGACGCGCCGCCGCCGAAACCCACGCAATAACGGCCGGGTCGACCCGCCGTCAGGCGCGGGCCGCGGGCGCGTCGGTGCCGATGTGCCGCAACAGCGCCGGCAGGTAGCGTGCCAGCGTCGCACCGCGTGCGGCCATGAACAGCAGCAGCGCGAACCAGAGGCCGTGATTGCCGAACGTGCCGACGGCGGCGAGCGTGGCCACGACGAAGATCGAGAGCGACGCGACCATCGCACGCATCAGCGATTGCGTCTGCGTGGCGCCGATGAACACGCCGTCGAGCAGGAAGCCCCAGACCGACACGATCGGCGAGATCGCGGCCCACGGCAGGTAGCGCAGCGCCACTTCGCGGATCTCGGCCTGGTCGGTCAGGCGCGCGACGATCCAGCCGCCGGCGGCCCAGTACACGAGCGCGAACAGCAGCGCGCCGAGCGCCGACCAGAACAGCGTGACGCGCACGGCCTGCCGGAACGCGCTGCGGTCGCGCGCACCGGCGGCCGCGCCGACGAGCGCCTCGGCCGCATGCGCGAAGCCGTCGAGGCCGTACGCCATGAACGTCTGGAAATTCAGCAGCAGCGCGTTTGCCGCGAGCGTCGCATCGCCCTGTTTCGCACCAAGGTGCGCGAACCAGCCGAATGCGCCGAGCAGGCACAGCGTGCGCAGGAAGATGTCGCGATTGAGCACGATCAGCCGCTTGAGCGCGACGCGATCGGCGAGCGCACGTACCGCGATCGGCGCAAGGCCGCGCGGCCGCAGTCGCCACAGCATCCATGCGCCGAGCGCGAAACCGCATGCGTCTGCGGTGGCCGTCGCGGCGCCGATGCCGGCAATACCCCAGCCGAAGCCATACACGTAGAGCAGCACGGCGCCGATGTTCACCGCATTGATGAACACTTGCGCGACGAGCGCGAGCCGCACGCGCTGCATGCCGAGCAGGTAGCCGAGCACGACGTAGTTCGCGAGCGCGAACGGTGCGCTCCAGATGCGCGCATGACTGTAGGCAAGCGCCGTCGTGCGGACGGCATCGCTGCCGCCGAGCGCGGACAGCGCAACGGACAGCAGCGGCACCTGCAGCGCCAGCACCGCGGCGCCGAGTGCGAACGCGACGATCAACGCGCGCAGCAGGTTCAGGCGGATCCCGGCGGCGTCGCCGGCGCCATGCGCCTGTGCGACGAGGCCGGTCGTCCCCATCCGCAGGAAACCGAACCCCCAGAACACGAAATTGAAGAACAGCCCGCCGAGCGCGACGCCGCCAAGGTACTGCGCGCCGTCGAGGTGGCCGGCGACGGCCGTGTCGACCGCACCGAGGATCGGCTGGGTCAGGTTCGCGAGGACGATCGGGAACGCGAGCGCGAGGACGCGCCGATGCGTGACGGGGGCCGAGCCGGCCCCGTGCGGTAACGCGGATTCGGACATGGCGGACGCGTCAGGCGCGTTCCTGCACGCAGACCCACGGCGATACGACGACCGCCCACAGCTCCGGGTTG
This sequence comes from Burkholderia sp. Se-20378, assembly GCF_017104665.1. Taxonomy (NCBI): domain Bacteria; kingdom Pseudomonadati; phylum Pseudomonadota; class Betaproteobacteria; order Burkholderiales; family Burkholderiaceae; genus Burkholderia; species Burkholderia sp. Se-20378. Next base: position 29,710 of record NZ_JAAGPG010000006.1, read on the forward strand.
CGCGCTGCGTAATCGGCGGCGGTTTCGGCCGGCATGCGTGCGACGAGGCCTGCCGACAGCCAGCGCGTGACCTGCTCGGCATCGTCGTCGGCAACGGCTTCCGCGACGCTGACAAGATCGAGGTCGCGTGCAACGGACAGCAGCTTGCCCTGCGCGAAGAAGCGTTCGAGATCGCACCAGTCGATCTTGGCGGTTTCGCCGAGGAGTTTGGCGTAGAGCGGGCTGTGCGACGCGCCCGCGTCGGAGTGGTGATCAGAGGACATCGTTTTCTTGGAAAGACTGCGTAGTGGCGCCACTATAAACCATCCGGACCGGCGGGCGGCGCGGGTGGCGGCCGGCCTACGCGTCGCGCAGCGCGCGGCGCACGATCTTGCCAGTCGCGGTCATCGGCAGGCTGTCGACGAACGCGATCGCACGCGGATACTCGTGCGCGGCGAGGCGTGTGCGCACGTGTGCCTGCAGCGCCTGCACGAGCGCATCGTCGCCGGTGTGGCCGGGATTCAGCACCACGAACGCCTTGACGATCTCGGTGCGCGTTGCATCGGGCACGCCGACGACGGCTGCCATCCGCACCGCCGGATGCGTGAGCAGGCAGTCCTCGATCGTGCCCGTGTCGCCGGTGAGCAGGTAGTCGCCGGCGAACTTGTCGCGCGTCGCGTCGGCGTTGCGCCAGTATTCGAGGAACATCACCGGATCGGGGCGGCGCACCGCGATGCGCCCTTCGACGCCGGGCGGCAGCGGCATGCCGTCCGCGTCGACGATCGCGACCGCATGGCCGGGCACCGCCTTGCCGATTGCGCCAGGCTGCGCATCGAACAGCGCCGCGCACGACGACAGCACCATGTTGCACTCGGTTTGCCCGTAGAACTCGTTGATCGTCACACCGAGCGCGTCGCGCCCCCAGGCCGTCAGCTCAGTGCCGAGCGATTCCCCGCCGCTCGCGACGGATTTCAGCGACAGCGCGTAGCGTTCGCGCGGTGCCGCGACGGTGCGCATCAGCTTCAGCGCGGTGGGCGGCAGGAACGCATGGGTGACGCCGTGCCGTGCCATCAGCGCGAATGCCGCATCGCCGTCGAATTTCTCGAAGCGGCGCGCAAGCACGGGCACGCCGTGATGCCATGACGGCAACAGCACGTCGAGGAGGCCGCCGATCCATGCCCAGTCGGCGGGCGTCCAGAACAGGCGCGCGTCGCGCGGGAAGTACTGCTGCGACATCTCGACGCCCGGCAGGTGGCCCAGCAGTACGCGATGCGCGTGCAGCGCGCCTTTTGGTTTGCCCGTCGTGCCGGACGTATAGATGATGACCGCCGGATCGTCGGCGGCCGTATCGGCCGGCACGAAATCGGGCGTCTCGGCGGCGAGCGCCGCGTCGTAGCGCAGCACGCCCGGCTGATCGGGCGCATCGTCGCCGATGCAGTAGACGGTATGCAATGCCGGCAGCTGGGCGCGCAGCGGCGCGATTTTCGCGTAGCCGGCCGCGTCGGTGACGAGTGCAGCCGCCTCGCTGTTCGCGAGCCGGTATTCGAGCGCATCGACGCCGAACAACGTGAAGAGCGGCACCGCGATCGCGCCGAGCTTGTACGCGGCGAGGTGTGCGATGGCCGTTTCGGGACCCTGCGCGAGAAAGATGCCGATACGGTCGCCGCGCCTCAGGCCTGCGCGCACAAAGCTGTTCGCGAGCCGGTTAGAGGCATTCTTCAAGTCGTCGAACGTGATGCGAAAAACGTCGCCTTGCGCCGTTTCGTGGATCAGCGCGAGGCGTCCGCTGCCGTCGGCCCATTTGTCGCAGACGTCCACGCCAATGTTGTAGCGCGCCGGAACGCCCCACGCGAAGCGGGAGAGCAGGTCGTCGTAGCGGTCGGCGGCGGGCAGCATCGAGGTGTCTCCTGGGGCGAACGGGGTGTCGCGCGAGCGGATTACATCAGGATTTCACGCAGACGAATCCACAATGGCGTCTGAGGGTAGGGAATCTTCGTACTCGTCCAATGGCCTCGGCTCAGTGCACGATTCCACAATGACGCATAAGATCACGAAAAAATCAGTGTGTGACCATGGATTTGCTTCTGATAGCTGCGGGGTTCAGCCTGATCGGAATTGGCGTACTGGTAGCGTTTGCCCGTCACGTCGATCCGTTGTCCGGCCGGTTCACCGGACGTCTGCGCAAGCGCTGACATCACCTTTCCCGAGTTTCGCCGCGACGGCACGCGATGCGCGCCGGCATCGCGTGTCGTCCATCGGGCGCTCAACGTGCCGGCAGGTAGCGTGACGGGTCGATCGATCGGCCGCCGTAGCGCAGCTCGAAATGCAGCGCGACGCGATCGCTGTCGCTGTTGCCCATCTCGGCGATCGACTGCCCCTGCGTGACCGACTGGCCTTCCTTCACCAGCAGCGCGCGGTTGTGCGCGTAGGCGGTCAGGTAGTCGGCGTTGTGCTTGAGGATGATCAGGTTGCCGTAGCCGCGCAGCCCGTTACCCGCGTAGACCACCACACCCGGCGCAGCCGCGACCACCGGCGTGCCCGGCGAGTTCGCGATGTCGATGCCCTTCGATTTCGAGCCGTCGAACGTGCGGACCACGTTGCCGGCTGCCGGCCAGATCAGCGCGATGCTCGTGGCCGGCTTGACGGCCGATTCGACCGGTGCGGAAGGCGCGGGGCGGGCCCGACCGGCACTGCCGGTGCCGGTGGTCGACGGCGTCGATGCGGTGGTCGTGCCGGGCGGCGGCGCGACGCGCAGCACCTGGCCGACTTCGATCGCATCGGGGTTCGTCATCTGGTTCCAGCGCACGACGTTCGACACCGACGTGCGGTTGTCGCGCGCGATCTTGTAGAGCGTATCACCGCGCTCGACGCGATAGAACCCGGGGCCGACAGGCGCGGAGCCGCACGCGACGAGCAGGGCGGCACAGGCGGCTGCGAAGAGTCGCTTCGTTGTTGTTCCGAACATTGAACCTCGCAAAACCCTGCCGCTCGTGACGCGGCAGGCAACACAAAACGTCCGATTTTAACGGGTTCGACCCGCGCACCGCAGTTTGGGTCGTTGCCGGGGCTGCGGCGCGCCGGTTCGGCGCGCGGATTGACGGTGTCTTAGCCTACGAAATCAGCCGGCGAGCGGGAGGACGCGAATCCGCAGGGTGGCGGTTTCCGTCGCGCCCGGCGCGAGCATGCGCAGCCCGAGGCCGTTGTGGATCGCATCCGGCAGGCCGAGCCACGGTTCGACGCAATAGAAGTCCGAATCCGGCTTTTCGGTCCAGGTCGTGACCGCGTACCACGGGATCGAGCCCGGCACGTCGAGCGCGATCTCGATCGTGCGGCGGCGGCCCGGCATCACGATGCGCACCGGCGTTGCCGGCACGCCGTCGAGGCAGTGGAAGCGATCGAGGATGTCCGGGTTGTCGAGGCGATAACGGGCTTCGCCCGGTTCGGGCGTACTGATCGAACCGTCCGCCTGCTGCGCGCAACGATCCGTCGGCGGCAGTTCGAGCGTGGTTTCGGCGCGCTCGCCGTGCGGCAGCGCGAAATAGAAGTGGTGGCCGGCGTAGTAGGGCAGCGACGCGTCACCGCGATTGGTCGTCGTCAGCGCGACTTCGAGCGTGTGCGAGTCGGCCAGCCGGTAGGTCGTTTCGAACCGGAAATCGAACGGGTAGCTCGCGCGCAGCGCGTCGGTCGCGTCGAGCGTCATCGTCAGCGCGGCGCCATCGGCCGACGGTTGCGCGGCAAACGGCAGGTCGCGCGCGAAGCCGTGCATCGGCAGGTCGCGCACCACGCCGGCGGCATCGCGCCAGCGGCCGAGTTCGCCGTCGACGCGGTGACGGCCGAGGAACGGGAACAGCAGCGGGTTGCCGCCGCGCACGCGCGCGAGGTTGCTCCAGTCGGCTGTTTCCGGCCAGAAGATCACCGGTTCGCCGTCGACATCCCATGACAGCAGGCGGCCGCCGAATTGAGGAGCGACCCGGACGAGCGACGGGCCGGCGTGAAGTTCGTGAATCTCGTGTTGCTGGAAGGTCGGCATGGCGAATCGGGTTGGGCGGTTGGACGGGAACGGCGCGCTCCATTATCGGGCCGTGGCGGCTCGGGGAAAACCCTTCTCGGGAAATCGCGAGTTTTTAAGACTGTCAACGGTCGGGATAATGCCTCTAAACCGGTGAGGTTGCCGGGTCATGACACTTCGTGGAGGGGGCCATGGATCTGGCAATGGCAATGGGTATCGCACTGTTCGGCATGTTCACAGGCAGCACGGTATTATTTTTCTATCAGCTCGGCCGCTGACGGCAATTCCTGCCGAAGTCGAAAGGCCCGCCATGCAAATGGCGGGCTTTTTGCTTTCTGACTGCTTACAAATTGCAAGCGTTTGTGTGCATTGCCGCAATATCCAGCCAAATGCCTTGGCGCAGTAATCGTGGCTCGGCATAATCGGGGCGCGTTTTTTTCGGACGCGCATCGCGTCGTCCGCTTTTCTTCCCGCTCAATCTTCACTAAAAGGACCGACGCGTGAGTCTCTGGTTTCTGGTATTCCTGAGCGTCCTGCAGGGCGTCACCGAACTCTTCCCCGTCAGCAGCCTTGGCCATACGCTGCTCGTGCCGGCGCTGTTCGGCATGCACATCGACAAGCACGCACCGCAACTGCTGCCGTTCCTCGTCGCGCTGCACCTCGGCACCGCGCTGGCGCTGCTGTGGTACTTCCGCGCACGCTGGGTCGCGCTGATCGGCGGCTTCTTCGCGCAGCTTGGCGGCCGCAAGAACGACGACGGGCACCTGATGTGGGCGCTCATCATCGGGACGATCCCGACCGGCATCGTCGGGCTGCTCCTCGAGAAGCGCATCGAACGCGTGTTCCACGACCTGCGGATCGTCGCGATCGCGCTGATCGTGAACGGCGTGCTGCTGTGGCTCGGCGATCGGATCCAGCGTAGCCGCGCACATCAGGCGCCCGAGAAAATGACGTTCAAGCAGGCGTTCTTCGTGGGTCTCGCGCAGATCGGCGCGCTGATTCCGGGTTTCTCGCGCAGCGGTCTGACGATGATCGCCGGCAATGCAGCAGGGCTGACGGCGGAGAAGGCCGCGGAATTCTCGTTCCTGCTCGGTACGCCGATCATCTTCGCGGCGGGTGTGCTCGAGCTGCCGAAGCTGTTCCATGCGCGCGACCAGCTCGCCGATGCGCTGCTCGGCGGCGTGCTGACGGCGATCGCCGCGTACCTGAGCGTGCGGTTCCTGATGCGCTACTTCGAAGGGCGTGGCCGGCTGGCTTCGTTCGGCGTGTATTGCGTGATCGCCGGCGTGTTCTGCCTCGGCTGGTTCATGCTGCATCCGCAGCCGGTTTGACGCTGGGTTGGCCGGCTCGCGTGATGTGGCGCGATGATCGGGTATAATTTCGGGCTCGGCTTCATGCCGGGCCCGTTTTGTTTCGGGGTTTCGAGTTGGGTGGTTTTGTCGTTGCTCGATGCCTTGTGTCAAATGCGGTCCGCGCCAGCCGTGTCTTTTCTCCCCGACCGCCCTTAGCTCAGTTGGATAGAGCAACGGCCTTCTAAGCCGTAGGTCACACGTTCGAATCGTGTAGGGCGGGCCAAGTCTTCCCCGTGAAATCAAGCCACTACGTCGCTTCCGGTGGCGGCATGTGTTCTGTGCAACGTTCTGAGATTGACCAAAATTTGACTGCTCTAGCGTACCCGTCCCGATGGCGTGGTGCGAACGGCTATCGGGCACGCTAAACCCGGCGGGCTAATCTATTCCCGGGCGTGCTTGCCCTGGATCTTTTCTTCGCGTTCGACGACGATATTCCTGAGTTTTTCGTTCCAACTTTGCCCATCTTCACCGCAATGAATTCTACGGTGGCAGGTTGGGCAGATCGCTCCAACATACAGAGGATGATCTAGGCCACCATCGGAAAGCCGATTGATGTGGTGTGGCTCAAGGTACGGCGTTCCGTCGCTCTTTCGGTTGAATGGCGCAGGTTCTGCGCATAGTTCGCACTTACCTTCGGCTCTTTCAAGAACGTACCGCTTAACTTTGACACTGCGTTGATAAGTTATCCGTATGGCTTCTTTGGGATCGGCGATCGCTTGTTGAATCTGACATGCCTCAATTGCGACAGTACGCAACGCGCGAAGATCCTTAGCTGATGCTGGCGAGTCGATCGCAGGCACACCGTTCTCGATCGCCGCGTCCTCGCCGAGTTCGGTGAGAAGAGTGTTTGATACGGGGAAGAGGCGAAAGATAATGACGTTTCGATCATCACCGTTCTTGTCCGGTCCACGTTCAATGAAGTGTGAGCTATAGGCGAACTCGCCGCGGTAGATACAGGGCTTTCCTTTTCCGGTGGTTTCGAAAACATGGAGCGCGCGCCCGTCATGCGCGTGCCTCGTAATCGCGAGGTTACCCCGCGTCATGACCATATCGCCGATCTGACCTTCACCGGTATAGAGGAAACAGTTCGATTCGTCGAAACGATCCGCGTAGCCGTACTGTTCGCCGGAGTCGCCGGTAAATAGAAACACTGCCTTAGACAGGCTTGACGGCGCGATGCCACTTTGTCCGCTACCGCCGTATTTACCGGTGACATCTTCGCTTCGACGATATTTCTGGCCGACAAGAAAAGTCGGAATCTCGCCAACTTGCGGCTCGGTGCCCCGGAGCCGGATGACATGAAAGCTGAGCGATTTGAGATAAGAGTTTGTCTGATGGCCGCCGGTAAATTTTGCGACCGGGACGCCGGTCGCCATCGAAACTATCTGTTTCGGTGGATAGAGTTTTCCAAGTGCCTCGATGGCAAATTTTTGACTGGCCTTGTCTTCCCAGCCTAACCATTCAGGTTGGGGCCGGAGATGTGAGTCAAATTTTGCCATCGCAGACTCGATGGCAGTTTTATCTACGAGTGGTAGCACTTGGTCTCCTGCGCTGAAATGTTCTTTGCGTACTTATTTTAAGATAAGCCGCGGCGCTGGTGATTGACCAAAATTTTTATAACGCTTCAGAACCTGACGAAAAACGATACGAAGGCGCAATCGATAGTCAGGCAAATACCACCGCAAATCATTGATTTGATTGAGCTCGCGCTCCTGTCCATTTGAAGCGTGCTTGAGCACCAAACCGTAGGTCACACGTTCGAATCGTGTAGGGCGGGCCAGCTACATCCCTCAAAGACCTTCACCAGTCCGCCCCGGGTTACCCAACCCCGTCACTCAACCGTCACCGATTTCGCCAGATTCCTCGGCTTGTCGATATCCGCGCCGCGCAAACATGCCGCGTGATACGCGAGCAACTGCAACGGCACCACATGCAGGATCGGCGACAACAGCCCGTAGTAATCCGGCATCCGCAACACCGACACGCCTTCGCTGTTGTCGATCCGCGTATCGGCATCGGCGAACACGTAAAGCTGCCCGCCGCGCGCGCGCACTTCCTGCATGTTCGACTTCAGCTTCTCGAGCAGCGCGTCGTTGGGCGCAATCGTCGCCACTGGCATCGTGTGCGTCACGAGTGCGAGCGGCCCATGCTTCAGCTCACCCGCGGGATACGCCTCCGCGTGGATATACGAAATCTCCTTCAGCTTCAGTGCACCTTCCAGCGCGATCGGGTAGTGCAGCCCGCGCCCGAGAAACAGCGCATTCTCGTGCTGCGAGAACTCCGCCGCCCAGCGCTCGATCTGCGGCTCGAGCCCGAGCACATCCTCGAGCGCGCTTGGCAGCCGCCGCAGTTGCATCGTATAGCGCGCAAGCTGCGCATCGTCGACATAGCCGCGCAGCCGCCCGAGCGTGACGGCGAGAATGAACAGCGCGACGAGCTGCGTCGTGAACGCCTTGGTCGATGCGACACCGATTTCCGGGCCGGCCCGGGTCAGGAAGCGCAGGCCGGTCTGCCGCATCATCGCGCTGGTCGGCACATTGCAGATCGCCAAGGTGTCGATATGGCCGAGCGCCTGCGCGTACTTGAGCGCGGCGAGCGTGTCGGCGGTCTCGCCGGATTGCGACACGCTCACCACCAGCGTATTCGGCATCGCGAGCGCGTCGCTGTAACGGTATTCGCTCGCGATCTCGACCTGCGCGGGCACGCGCGCGATCGTCTCGAGCCAGCGCCGCGCGGTCAGGCCGGAGTAGTGACTCGTACCGCACGCGAGAATCAGCACGTTGTCGATCTGCTCGAACGCCCGCGCGGCGTCGGGGCCGAATACGGCCGGATCGAACAGCCCCGCATCCGGGATGGTCGCGGCCACGGCCTCCGGTTGCTCGAAGATCTCCTTCTGCATGAAATGCCGGTACGGCCCGAGTTCGACCGCGGCCTGCGCGGAGGAAATGGTTTGTATCGCGCGCTCGACCGGTGCGCCGCCGCGATCGAGTACGCGCACGCCGCCCGGCGTCAACTCGACGATGTCGCCTTCCTCGAGAAAGATGAAGCGGTCGGTGATGCCCGCGAGCGCGAGTGCGTCGGAGGCGAGAAAGCATTCGCCGTCCTTCACGCCGACGACGAGCGGTGAGCCGACCTTCGCACCAATCAGCCGTTGTGGCTCGTGCTTGCTGAACACGGCGATCGCATAGGCGCCGTGAAGCTGTGAAGTCGCTGCGCGCACGGCGGCGAGCAGGTCACCGCGGTACTTGCTGTGGATCAGGTGCGCGACGACCTCGGTGTCGGTCTGGCCATCGAATTCGTAGTGCGCATCGGAAAGTTGCTTGCGCAACGTTTCGTGGTTTTCAATGATGCCGTTGTGAACGAGCGCGATTTCATCGCGCGAGAAGATCGGATGCGCGTTGCAGGTTGCCGGCGCGCCGTGCGTCGCCCAGCGCGTGTGCGCGATGCCGGTGCTGCCGGTCAGTCCGGCAGTGCGCACGTGCGCGTCGAGATCGGCGACGCGCGACACACTGCGTTCGCGACGCGCCTGGCCGTCGACGACCGTCGCCACGCCGCATGAATCGTAGCCGCGATACTCGAGGCGACGCAAACCTTCAATCAGAATCGGGACGATGTCCCGTTGCGCGACCGCGCCGACGATGCCACACATGACACGTCACCTCCCTGTTAGTCATCATGGACCGCGCGCACCATTGCGTCAGCGCGATGCGGTCGCCGTTGCCGCCGCCGTCGTGAATCCGCATCGAGCGGGTATGACGGGGTCGGCCATCCGGCTTTCGAATGCCAGATAAAGCGACTCCTCCAGTACGTTCCAGTGCGCGCCGTGCCGGTATGGGCCCGACCGGGCCTTCCAGCAGGCAACCGTGCCCCAATCGTTCATCTTGAGCGCGACCAGCGCGATCAGGCTCCACGGATAGTCGGTGTCGGCGAGTTGCGGCCAGCTCTTGCCGTACTTCCGCATCCACTGCGCGTAGATCGTCTCGCCGGATTGTTCGGGAACCTGAATACCGGACAGGAGCGGGAGGATCTGCGCGATCTTCGCCGGATAAAAGCTCGTATCGCTGACCTGTTGCGTGCTGGCGCGAAAGCCGGATTCGGTGCCGCGCCAGAAGACCTTCAGGATCGCGGATGCCAGCCGGTCGGCACGCTGGCTCCACGGCCCCGCATGCGTGTAGTCGGCGCGCCGGACGTAGTACGCCGCGAGGGCCTGGAATGCGCTGTGCACCTCGACGTTGTCCATCAGCAAGGCGACATGCAGCGATGACGAGATCTGATAGACGCCGGAGGGCTTGTCGAGCAGCGTGTCCAGATGCACGCCGGCGCGGTTCAGGCTGAGCTCCCATGCGGCGGGCAAGCCGTCGGGCGGCGCGAAGCGGGCGAGCAATTCGATCCAGGTCGCCATCATCGCGTCGTCGGTTTCCGCGTCGGCACATGCGCGGTAGCGGCCGTTCTTCACGCAGTAGCGATCGAAGCTGCCATCCGGGCGCTGGCGCGGCAGCAACCATGCGATCCACGCGAGTGCGGCCTGACGGGCGTCGAGTTGCGCGTCGGACGCGGCAAGCAGCGCCTTCGCCGCGAAATACGGGTCGATGCCGACGCCGTTCAGGCGCACGGTGATCGCACCGTCGGCGCGTTGGTACAGCCCGTTGAGGCGGAGTTCGGCGGCGCTCGCGTGCAGCGCGAAACCGCACGCGGCGATACAGCAGGCGACGTGCCACCGGCGACACAGCGCGACGGTGGCCGCTACGCGCGAGCGTACGGTCGGGCAAAGCGCGGGCCGATTCATGGTCTTGGGCTCCTGCGCGGCGGTCCTGTGCAATCGTCGCCGGGCGCGGCGTTGGCCGCGTCGCGCCTGGCGAGCGTGTCGACGTTGGGGCTCGGTTCACCGTGGCGAGGGTGAACCCGAGGCTGGTACCGATATTTGCGTTCACGGGCCGGTTCTTTACTCTGGAGCCGGAACCAGGCGCGTAGATCGCGCGTACTTCAACAGGGCACGTCGGCACGTTCGGCACGCAGGAGCGCTTGTCTTTCGCTCCGGGCGCACGCGTCGCGTTTCCTTCCTGTCTTGTTGCTGCGTGGGCGTCCCCGTTCGTCCGCTGCCGGGCGAGTGCTCCGGGGCACACCTGACTGTCATTAAGCAAGGCGTGAGCCATCGGCCGCGATGCCGCGCGCAGCAAGGGGCGGGGGTGGAGGGTGGGCGCGTGGCGCGAGCGACGGTGGCGAATTTTGATTCATCGAAGAATCAGCGTGCGCGCAGGCCGAATGCCCGCGCGCGATCGGCGTCGCAGCCCGTACGCGTCGTGCGTCGAGCGAATTGTCTGCCGAACCTGTGCCGCCTTGACGGCACGACGTTGCACGGAGATGCGCATCGCGTCGTTCGTTGCGTGTGCATCGGCCGGATTGCCGGAGTGCTCGACGAGAGCAGGTGCGCTGCATGGGCCGGACTCCGATGCAAGCACCCCGTTCCGGACCCGCGTTACACATTCGCAACATTTCCCGCCCCGTTGATTCGTGCGACGTGAATGACGTTGCGTGTCGGGTTGATCCCTCGTGCGCAACCGTGGCCACGCGTTCGATCGTGCGGCCGACTGCACAGACAAAAGTGGCGGATCAAGGAAGCGCAACGCGCTTCGACAGATACGAGCGATTCGATGCGCAATGGACGCTCGACATGCGTTCGAGATTCGTCGGACGACGTCGTCGGAGGGGCCGTGCAACTGCCCCGATGTTTGCCTGTATCGCGCCTGATTGGCGCTGAGACACGCGTAGCAGTTGTGAAACATTCCGTCGCGCACCGCGTGTGCGTGGTGCATGCAGTGTGAACCGGGCACGGTCGCAGGGCGGCTGGTTTGAATATTGCTGTAGAGGAAAAGACGTGACGAACAGACGTGACGCCTGGCCAAGCGAGGAACGACTCATGACGTGACAGATCAAGTGCAACGGGACGCCGGTAGTACGACGATTCGCGCGGCGTAGACCGCGTGAACCGGGCGGCGCGCTCGCTCCGCGACACCCCATCGTGTCGACCGCGTGCGAGTACGGGAGGTGCCGCCTGAATACATGCTTCGCGCCACGAGCAGGGTCATTCAGCGCGAAATGGCTCAACGAGGATAACGATGAAAAAGATTTTGCTTGTGTTCGGGACTCGGCCCGAGGCCATCAAGATGGCACCGCTGGTGCGTGCCTTGAAGGCGCAAGCGGGTGTCGACGCCAGGGTATGCGTGACCGCGCAGCATCGCGAAATGCTCGATCAGGTGCTGACGCTATTCGACATCAAGCCCGACTACGACCTCAACGTGATGCGCCAAAGCCAGACGTTGACCGACGTGACGACGGGGATTCTGCAGGCAATCGGCATCGTCTTCGACGAATTGCGTCCGGACGTCGTGCTGGTACACGGCGATACGACGACCACGCTCGCGGTCAGTCTTGCTGCGTTCTACCGCTATTTGCCGGTCGGGCATGTCGAGGCCGGCTTGCGCAGCGGCGACATCTGGTCGCCGTGGCCGGAGGAGTTGAACCGCCGCGTGACCGACGCGGTGTCGTCGTGGCATTTCGCGCCGACCGGGCAGGCACGCGACAACCTGCTCAGCGAGGGCGTGCCGGGCGGGGCGGTCGTGCTGACGGGCAACACCGTGATCGATGCGCTGCACGAGGTCAAGCGCATGCTGGACTGCACCGGCGCGCTGACGGAAAAGGTCGCCGAACAGTTTCCATTTCTCGAACCGTCGCGGCGCGTGGTGCTGATCACCGGGCATCGACGAGAAAGTTTCGGCGAACCGTTCCAGAATTTCTGCGACGCACTGTGCACGCTCGCGAATCGCTATCCCGACGCGCAGTTCGTCTATCCGCTGCACATGAATCCGAACGTTCGGGAGCCGGCGCGCGCACGGCTCGGCCACCTGTCGAACATCTACCTGATCGAGCCGCAGGAGTATCTGTCGTTCGTATTCCTGATGTCGCGTGCGCATTTCATCATCACCGATTCGGGCGGCATTCAGGAGGAAGGGCCGGCGCTGGGCAAGCCGGTACTGGTTACGCGCGAGACGACGGAGCGGCCGGAGGCGATCCAGGCGGGCACCGCGCGGCTCGTCGGCACCGACCAGGAACGGATCGTGTGGGAGGCGTCACGGCTGTTCGACAGCGAGAGCGCGTACGGGGAAATGGCGCGCGCGAGCAATCCGTATGGCGACGGTCATGCGAGCGAGCGGATCGTTCACGCGCTGATGCGCAATCCGGGAGTGCCGTCGAAGGCGACGAGCTTCTCGATGGGGGCGTCGGAGATGCCGTTCAACCCGCTCACGCTGGGGTTGCAGGCGTTGAGGTCGCGGTGAGCGCCCGATTGCGTGAAACACCTGCGCTCGGCTTCGACGCCACGTGAAGCCGACGGTGTTTCACGCGTGATTCATCGGGCACGGCGGTGCGGGACGGACGAAGCCGGACTCAATCGATCCGGTGCGTTTCGATCGCGCCTATCCGGCTTTCGCGTGCCGGCGCGCCGGTGCGCAGATGAATGACGAGATCGCGAGTCGTCGATGCGCGGGTCAACATCAGGCAGGTGACTTCGGGCTGCGCCACGCGCGTTGCATGCCACGTGCGCGGGTGCATCACGAGCCCTTGTCCCGGGTCGATGCGGAACGCGCGCATGGTCGACAGGTCCGGCGTATTGTCGGGCGTCGAACAGGCGACGACATGAACGATCGAACCGGTCAGCGGGACGATCGCCTGCTCGGTCAGGTCGTGTGCTTCGAGCGTGCTGACGCTCATGTCGCGATTGCGATAGCGGACCCACAGAATTTCAGCCGTGTCCGGCGTGCCCGGATCGAAAAGATGTTCGCGCCAGAAATCGGACGGTGGACTGAAGAACGCGGATGCATCGTCATCGGTTCTCGGCGGCTTGCCGAGCATCGTGCCGTAGGGCGAGCAGGCGTCCGCTGTTAACGGCTGAATCGAAATGATCGGCATGGCGCAGAGGGGTGTCGTCGGGATCAGGTGTTTGAAGGGGGCGCGTTGACGGTTTCCGGAAGCAGCGCGAATTGCGGTCCGTTCACGAGCGCGAAGTTGAGCATGACGGCGAGTGCGAGTTGCGCGATCGACTCGGGCAGCAGGCTGTCCGGATTGCGCCGGTAGGCGGCGATCAGCGGCAAGGCCGGCACGCGATGGGTGACTTTCAGCATTTGCAGTCGGGCGTCGGCCAGCTCCTTCATCACGAAGGCACTCGGCAGCACGGCGATACCGAAGCCGTCGATCACCATGTGGATGATGGCGGCGACCGACGACATGCAGTTGATCTGGGCCGTCGGTTCGCCGACCGATTCGAACAGGTCGACGAGGAAGGTGTGCGGCAGCGAGTGGCGCGCGAACCCGATGATCGGGAAGGCGGCGAGCTCCGCTTCCGACAGCGCCTCGTCCGAGATGTTGAGGGACGGGCTGGCGATCCAGCACATCGGCAGGCTGCCGAGCGCAATGCTCGACGTCTCCGTGCCGGACGTCACGGTGGTCTGCAGCGCCACGTCGATGTGGCCGCTGGCCAGCTGGGCAACGAGATGCGATGAGGTGTCGCCGGTCAGTTCGATGGCGAGATTCGGATACGCGTCGCGTACGCGCTTCAGGAGTTCCGGCAGCCACGTGTGAATGATCGATTCCACGGCGCCGAGCCTCAGCAACCCGGAAATCTTCGAGCGGTCGCCGACGCTGTCGAGCATCAGCTGGTTCAGCTTGAGTATCTGTTCCGCAAAAGGGAGCGCTTTCGTGCCGACCTGGGTCAGCGTGACTTCACGCGGCCCGCGGTCGAACAGCCGCACGCCCATTTCCTGTTCGAGTGCGGAAATGCGGCTCGATATCGCCGCCTGGGTCGCGTGCATGCGTTCGGCAGTCAGGCGGAAGTTGCGCAAACGGGCCAGCCAGACGAAGGTCTCGAGAAAACGCACGTTCATGTCGCGTGACCCAATTTTTGCAAGATTGAGCGGCAGTTTAGCGCGGCACGCCAGCCGTCGCGGCAGAAAAGCCTCGTGGTTTACGCGGGAAAATCCGGACGAGCATGGGCGCTTTCGTTGCCGCGCGCGGTTCGATGGCCGGCCCGCGCGCGGCATGCGGTGCGATAAGTTTTATTTGTCGGCGGCGAACGGAATTTGTCGTTGGACGCGGAATTTCGGCGATTGAACACTGGTTCGCATGCAGTCGCACGGTCGTGAATCGACGAGGCTGCACCGTTCGTTCATTTCGATCACGGAGCCGCCAGTGAAGCCCATCTCTCCCCGCATGCCGCTCGTCGGCGCAACCGTCGTGCTGGTCGCGGCAAGCATGCAGGCCCGTGCGGACAGTCCGTCCGTCGTGCTCATCGGGCATGCCGCGCCGCTCACCGGGCAACTGGCGAACATGGGCAAGGACAGCGAGAATGCCGCGCGTCTTGCCATCGAGGAAATCAACAGCCGGCAGCCGGTCGTCGGCGGCAAACCCGTGCGTTTCCAGCTCGATTCGCAGGACGACGCGGCGGATCCGCGTACCGGCACGCAGGTGGCGCAGAAGCTGGTGGACGACGGCGTCGTCGCGGTTGTCGGCGACATCAATTCGGGCGTGTCGATTCCGGCCTCCCGGATCTACAACGACGCGCACGTCACGCAGATATCGCAGGGATCGACGAACCCGGTGTTCACGCAGCAGGGCTATCGAACCACCTATCGCCTGGTCGCGACGGACGCGATGCAGGGGCCGGCGCTGGCGCGATACGCGATCACGACACTCGGCGCAAAGCGCGTCGCCGTCATCGACGATTCGACCGCGTACGGCCAGGGGCTCGCGAACGAGTTCGAGAAGGCCGCGAAGGCGTCGGGTGCCCAGGTCGTCACGCGAGAGGCCACGAACGACAAGGCGATCGACTTTCGCGCCATCCTCACCAAGATCAAGGGCCTGCAGCCCGACGTGATCATGTACGGGGGCTCGGACGCGACCGCCGGCCCGCTGGTGAAGCAGGCGGCGAATATGGGGATTCGGGCGCGCGTGCTGGGCGGAGACGGGGCGTGCACCGACAAGATGATCGGGCTGGCAGGCGACGCGATCGACAACCTGGTCTGCTCGGAGGCCGGTCTTGCCCTGTCGAAGATGCCGAAGGGGCAGGATTTCAACAATCGGTACGTAGCCCGCTACAACGCGCAGATCGATGCGTACGCGCCGTTTGCCTACGATGCCGTGTACGTCATCTACGATGCGATCAAGCGTGCCGGGACGACCGACCGGGCGAAAGTGCTCGCGGCGATGCCCGCCACGCAGTATGACGGCGTGACCGGGCGGATTGCGTTCGATTCGCACGGCGACCTGAAGAATGCCGCGATCACGATCTATCGCTTCAAGGACCGCAAGAAGGCGGTAGCGGACGTGGTCCGGATGTAACGAAGCGCCGCCGCGGCCCCGCCGTGCGTTGATTCGCGGGACTTCCCGTTCCGGCGTGGCGCTCGATCCCCTTGGGTACGCGCCACGTCGCTCGTGGGTGACGCGGCGGCATCGCGCCCTCATCGCTCGCCGGGACCGGCGTGTCAGTCGGTCCCGGTCGCATGACGCACGTCATGCGTCATCGATTCCCTTCCTCCTTTCCCCCGGTTCGCTACGTCCGTGCCGATCTGCGCCGCCGGCGCAAAACCGCCACACATCAGTTAGAGTTGGAGCCCGGGCCATTCCGCATACGATTCTGGCTCCGCTGAGCAATGTCGAAGCCGCCGGGGCCGAACCTGGCACGCAGGTGCCGCGATCCGGGTCGCCGTTTCTGGCAGTCCCGACATGCTCGCGTTGCCTGAGTGACGGTTTGCGTGGGGCAGAATCCCGGCTGGTGCGGGTCCGCCATCAATCCGGATCGCATGCCCGATAGCCATCCTCAGCCAGCCGCACCGATAACCACGCATCGACCGCTGGTCCTGCCGGCGGAGCAGTCCACGAGACGGCACCGGGCCGGCGCAGCCGAGCGCGCCCGCTGCCGATCGAATTCCCACCCGGCACCCGTGGTGCGATGCGGGCGCCTCGACCAGGAGGTGAACGATGATCACGCTGACCATCAACGGTAGCGAGCAGCACTTCGACGGCAATCCCGACATGCCGTTGCTCTGGTATCTGCGCGATGTCCTCGGCCACACCGGCACCAAGTTCGGCTGCGGCATGGCACTCTGCGGCGCGTGCACCGTGCACCTCGACGGCGTTGCGATCCGGTCGTGCATCACCCCGGTCGCGGCCGCTTCCGGCAAGCGCGTGACGACGATCGAGGGCCTGTCGACTGACGTCGATCATCCGCTGCAGCAGGCCTGGCAGGAACTGAACGTCGCGCAGTGCGGCTACTGCCAGTCCGGGCAGATCATGCAGGCCGCGTCGTTGCTGAAGACGAATCCCCATCCGACCGACGCCGACATCGACGATGCGATGTCCGGCAACATCTGTCGCTGCGGCACCTATACGCGCATTCGCGCGGCAATCCGCCTGGCCGTGCGCCGCGGAGGTGCCGCATGAGCGCGCCCGAACTCTCCGTCCATAACGAAAGTCGCCGCGCGTTGCTGCTCGGCTTCGCGTCCGGCGGGCTGCTGCTCGCGTTCGGCGTGCCGTCGCTCGTGCGCGCAGCCGTGCCGGTGCAGCCGCCCGTCAGCGCGAATCCGCAGTATGGCGGCGCGGGGATGCCGCACGGGTTGCGCGACGATCCGCACCTGTTCGTCGCGATCGCGCCGGACGGCACGGTCACCGTGACCTGCATCCGCTCCGAGATGGGGCAGGGTGTGCGCACGAGCGTCGCGCTCGTGGTGGCGGACGAGCTGGGCGCGGACTGGGCGCGCGTGAAGGTTGCGCAGGCCGTCGGCGACGAACCGCGCTACGGCAACCAGAACACCGACGGATCGCGCAGCCTGCGTCAGAGCTTTGCCGCGTTGCGGCGCGCCGGCGCGGCCGCGCGCACGATGCTCGAACAGGCGGCCGCCGCGGCGTGGGGTGTCGATGCGCGTCAGGTCAAGGCGACGGTGCATGAGGTCGTCGACACGAAGAGCGGGCGCAAGCTCGGCTTCGGCGAACTGGCGGCGAAAGCGGCTGCGCTGCCGACGCCGGATCCGGCAACGGTGGCGCTGAATGCGCCGGCCGAATTCCGCTATATCGGCAAGGGCGAAACGGCGCTGATCGACGGACGCGATATCGTCGGCGGCCGCGCGCACTACGGGATCGACACGCGGCTCGACGGGATGCTGTATGCGGTCGTCGCGCGACCGCCGGCCTACGGAGACACGGTAGCGTCGTTCGACGCATCGACCGTGGAGAAGCTGCCGGGTGTCGTCAAGGTCGTGCAGCTCGCGCCAACACCGCTGCCGTCCGGCTTCCAGCCGCTCGGCGGCGTAGCCGTCGTCGCGCGCGATACGTGGACGGCGATCCAGGCGCGCGCGCAGCTGAAGATCGACTGGAAGCGCGGGCCCAATGCGAACTACGACTCGGCCGCCTATCGCAAGACGCTCGAAGCGGCTGCCGCGCAACCGGGCGACGTGATCCGCAACGATGGCGATGCGGCGGCAGCGCTGGCCGGCGCCGCGAAGCGCGTGCGCGCGACGTACTACATCCCGCATCTCGCGCACGCGACGATGGAGCCGCCCGCGGCCGTCGCGCGCGTGGCGGACGGCCGCTGCGAAGTGTGGACCTGCACGCAGGCGCCGCAGACCACGCGCGACGAGGTCGCGAAAGCGCTCGGGTTGCCGACGGAGCGCGTGACGGTCAGCGTGACGCTGCTCGGCGGCGGTTTCGGCCGCAAGTCGAAGCCCGACTATGTGGTGGAGGCGGCGCTGCTGTCGAAGGCGGTCGGCGCGCCCGTCAAGCTGACATTCACGCGCGAGGACGATATCGCGCACGACTATTTCCACGCGGTGTCGCTCGAGGCGTTCGACGGCGGGATCGATGCATCGGGGAAAGTGGTCGCGTGGCAGCATCGCACGGTCGCGCCGTCGATCCAGTCGACGTTCCGGGCCGGCGTCGTGCATGAGCAGCCGGGCGAGCTTGCGCAGGGGATCGCGGATCTGCCGTTCGCGATTCCGAACGTACGGATCGAGAATCCGGCCGCGGAAGCGCATACGCGGATCGGCTGGTTCCGCTCGGTCTACAACATCCCGCATGCGTTCGGCATCCAGAGCTTCGTGTCGGAGCTGGCGCACGCGGCCGGTCGCGATCCGAAGGATTTCCTGCTCGAACTGATCGGGCCCGCGCGGCGTTTCGAGCCGCACATCACCGTGAAGAACGTGAACTACGGCGAGGATCCGGCGCTGTATCCGGTCGATACGGGCCGGCTGCGGCGCGTGGTCGAGACGGTCGCGCGCGAAGCCGGCTGGGGGCGCACGCTGCCGAAGGGGCACGGGCTCGGGATCGCCGCGCATCGCAGCTTCGTGTCATACACGGCGGCGGTGTGCGAGGTGCAGGTCGATGCCGACGGCAGGATCACGGTGCCGCGAGTCGACATCGCGATCGACTGCGGGCCGCAGGTCAATCCGGAGCGGGTACGCTCGCAGCTCGAGGGCGCGGTGGTGATGGGGCTCGGCATCTCGCTGCACGGCGAGATCACGTTCAAGGACGGCCATCCTGAGCAGAGCAACTTCAACGGCTTCCAGGTACTGCGCATGAACGAAGCGCCGCGCGAAATCCGCGTGCATCTCGTCGCGCCGGACGATTTTGCAACACCGCTCGGCGGCGTGGGCGAGCCGGGCCTGCCGCCCGTTGCGCCGGCGCTGACCAATGCGATCTTCGCGGCGACCGGCACGCGCATCCGCAGCCTGCCGGTTGCCGATCAGCTCGCGAAGCCCCGCGCGGGGTGACACAATCCCCAGGCCGGGCCGCATCGTGCGGCCCGGTACGCATCCATCCTTGAACAAGGAGTGTCGACGTGGCCTCATCCGATGTCAGCGTGAAACAGGCAGTTTCCCCCACCGAATGGGATGCGCGAGTCAACCTGGCGGCGGCCTACCGCCTCACCGCGCTGTTCGGCTGGGACGATCTCGTGTTCACCCATATTTCCGCGCGCGTGCCCGGCCCGGAGCACCACTTCCTGATCAACCCGTACGGGATGATGTTCGACGAGATCACCGCATCGTCGCTGGTGAAGGTCGACCTCGACGGACGCAAGGTGTCCGAATCACCTTACGAGATCAACCCGGCCGGTTTCACCATCCACAGCGCGGTGCATGCGGCCCGCGACGACGCGCTGTGCGTGATGCATACGCATTCGATCAACGGCGTCGCCGTGTCGGCGCAGGAAGGGGGCTTGCTGCCGCTGTCGCAGCAGTCGCTCGGCGTGCTGGCGTCGCTCGGCTATCACGACTACGAGGGCATTGCGCTCAACGAGGGCGAGAAGGCGCGCCTCGTGCACGACCTCGGCGCCAACACGAACCTGATGCTGCGCAACCACGGCCTGCTGACCGTCGGCGCGACGCCGGCAGACGCGTTCGTCGCGATGTACTTCTTCGAATCAGCCTGCATGATCCAGGTCCGTGCGCAGGCGGGCGGCTCGGCGCTGTTGCCGATCGCGCAGCCGATTCTCGACGGCATCAAGCAGCAGATCGCCGCGGTGACGCGCGGGATGGGCGCCGGGGCGCTCGTCTGGCCGGGCCTGCTGCGCCGGCTCGATCGGCGCAATCCCGGTTACGCGGACTAGCGCATCCGTCGTTGTCGTTTTAGAACGACCGTGCTAAATTCCTGCCAGCACTAGCGGTCACGGAACCCTTCATTCGGCTGACGAAGCCGGCCCCGGGAGGCAGCACGATGAGCTTGTTGATGTCGCGACGCGATCTCGCGTTCCTGCTGTATGACTGGCTCGACGCGGAAGCGCTCGTCGCGCTGCCGCGTTACGCCGAGCACAGTCGCGAGACGTTCGACGCGGTACTCGATACCAGCGAGCGGATTGCCGAAGACCTGTTCGCGCCGCATGCGGCGCGTGGCGATCGCGAGGAGCCGCAGTTCGACGGCGAGCGCGTGACGCTGATTCCAGACGTCGCACCGGCCGTGCGCGCCTTTGCGGATGCCGGGCTGATCGCCGCGGGCCATGACGAAGCGCTCGGCGGCATGCGCTTGCCGAAACTGGTCGAAGCCGCGTCGTTCCTGTTCTTCCAGGCCGCGAACATCGCAACGGCCGCCTATCCGTTCCTGACCGTCGCCAACGCGAACCTGCTCGTCGCGCACGGCAGCCCCGCGCAGATCTACGCGTTTGCACGCCCCGAACTGGAAGGGCGCTACCTCGGCACCATGTGCCTGTCCGAGCCGCAAGCCGGTTCGTCGCTGTCCGACATCGCGACGCGCGCGGATTTCGAAGGCGACTCGCCGCTCGGCCCGCGCTACCGGCTGACGGGCAACAAGATGTGGATCTCGGGCGGCGAACACGAGCTGACGGAGAACATCGTCCATCTCGTGCTTGCGAAGATTCCCGACGAACACGGCCGGCTGCTGCCCGGCACGCGCGGCATCTCGCTGTTCATCGTGCCCAAGTACCTGCCGGGCGCCGACGGCGCGGCGCAGGGCGAGCACAACGACGTGGTGCTCGCCGGGCTGAACCACAAGATGGGTTACCGTGGCACCACCAACTGCCTGCTGAACTTCGGCGAAGGCACGCGCTACCGTCCGGAAGGGCGCGCAGGCGCGATCGGCTATCTGGTCGGCCAGCCGAACCACGGCCTCGCGTATATGTTCCACATGATGAACGAAGCGCGCATCGGTGTCGGCGCGGGCGCGGTGGCGCTCGGTTACACGGGTTATCTGCACGCGCTCGACTACGCGCGCAACCGGCCGCAAGGGCGCCCGCTCGGGCCGGCGGGCAAGGACGCCGCCGCGCCTCAGGCGCCGATCGTCGAACATCCCGACGTGCGGCGCATGCTGCTCGCGCAGAAGGCCTATGTCGAAGGCGGTCTTGCGCTGATCCTGTATTGCGCGAAGCTGGTCGATGAAGCACGCGCGCACGACGACGCGGACGTGCGCGCCCATGCTACGCGCCTGCTCGACATCCTGACGCCGATCGCGAAAAGCTGGCCGTCGCAGTGGTGTCTCGCTGCGAACGACCTCGCGATCCAGGTGCACGGCGGCTATGGCTACACGCGTGATTACGCGGTCGAACGGCTCTATCGCGACAATCGTCTCAATCCGATTCACGAAGGCACGCACGGGATCCAGGCGCTCGACCTGCTGGGCCGCAAGGTCGCACAGGACGATGGCGCGTTGCTGCACGCACTCGATGCACGGATCGGCGCGACCGTCGAACGTGCACGCACGCTCGATGCCGGCCTGCGCGAACAAGCCGATGCGCTGGCGCAGCGCTGGGCGCGGCTGGTCGAGGTCACGCGGCAACTCGGCGCGATCGGCGATCCGCAGGCGCGGCTCGCGAACGCGAGCGTCTACCTGGAAGCGTTCGGCCATGTCGTCGTCGCGTGGCTGTGGCTCGACGTAACGCTCGCCGCGCACGGGCAGGCCGACGATTTCCACGACGGCAAGCGTGCGGCGGCCCGCTATTTCTTCAACTGGGAATTGCCGAAAGTGGATGCGCAGCTCGATCTGCTCGCGAGCGTCGACACGACGACGCTCGACATGCGCGACGCGTGGTTCTGATCATTGCTTCACTGACATTCCGGAATGCAGACGATGTCGCGGATGCCGATTCCGTCGGCTGTCGAGGGTTCGTCGTGAACCGGCCGTGCGGGCCTGCCCCGCAGGATGACTCGATGCGCGGCCACGCCGCACAAGGAGAGAGACGAACATGAAAGCCCTGTTGTGTACCGCATTCGGCCCGATCGACAGCTTGCGCATCGAGGACGTGGCGACTCCCGAACCGGCCGCGGGCCAGGTCCGGGTGCAGGTGAAGGCCGCGTCGCTCAATTTCCCCGACGCGCTGATCGTCCAGGGGTTGTACCAGGTGAAGCCGGCGCTGCCGTTTTCGCCGGGCGCGGAATTTGCCGGCGTGATCGACGCGGTGGGCGAGGGCGTGACCGCGTGGCAGCCGGGTGATTCGGTGGTCGCGTTCACCGGGCACGGCGGGTTCGCGCAGCAGTGCGTGGCCGACGTGCACCAGATTGCCGCATTGCCGCCGGGCATGACCTTCGAGCAGGGCGCGGCACTGGTGCTCGCGTATGGCACGTCGCTGCACGCATTGCAGCAGCGGGCGCGGCTGCAAGAAGGCGAGACGTTGCTCGTACTGGGCGCGGCGGGCGGCGTTGGCCTCGCGGCGATCGAGATCGCGAAGGCGCTCGGCGCGCGTGTGATCGCGGCCGCGTCGAGTGCGGACAAGCTGGCGTTGTGTCGTGAGGCGGGCGCCGACGAGACGATCGACTATGCGACCGAAGACCTGCGCCGCCGTGTGGACGAGTTGACCGGCGGGCGCGGCGCGGACGTCGTCTACGATCCGGTGGGCGGCGCCTACAGCGAGGCGGCGTTGCGCGCGACCGCCTGGCACGGCCGGTTCCTCGTGGTCGGTTTCGCGGCCGGCGAGATTCCGAAGATCGCGCTGAACCTGGCGCTGCTCAAGGAGCGCGACATTCTGGGCGTGTTCTGGGGCGATGCCGTGCGCCGCGACCCGAAGCAGCATGTCGCGAACATGCGCCTGCTTGCCGAATGGTTCGCGGCCGGCAAGGTGCGGCCCGCGATCACCGAGCGCGTGTCGCTCGCCGGTGCGACCGACGCGATCGCGCGGATGGCGAACCGGCAGGTGAAGGGCAAGGTGGTGATCCTGCCGGACGCGTGACCGGCGTTCCGCGCGCGGCGTGCCGGTGGACGCCGCGCGGTTGCGGTTTAGCGCTCGTGCGCGTTACGCAATCTGCTGCAGAAGGGCGGCGACCCGCTGCCCGAGCGCACGATGCTGATCGGCCGCGAAGTGAACGCCATCCACCGGGCTCACCTCGATGATCGCGCCGGCGTCGAGAAAGTGCGCACCGGCATCGTTTGCCACCTGTTCGTACCGCTTCGCGAGCTGCCGCGACTTCGCTGCGCCGCCCGCGAAGATCTCGCCGAGGAAGCCGACCTCGACGATCGGCGCAGGCGCCATCAGCACGAGCTTCGGTGCCGCACCGGACGGACCTGCGTCGCACGCAGCGATCTCGGCAAGCAATACGCCGACCGACGTCGCGATATCGGCGGGCGTGACGGAGAAGCGTGTCTTCAGATCGTTGGTCCCGAGCATCAGCACGACGACGTCGACCGGCAAGTGGCTTTCGAGGCACGCGCGCAGATACGACAAACCGTTCTTGTGCCGGCCTTCGATCGGATCGTCATGCACGGTCGTCCGCGCGGGCAACCCTTCTTCAATGACCCGCCAGCTCGCACCGAGCGTCTGCGCCAGCACGCCGGTCCAGCGTTCCTCGCGGGCAAACCGCTCCAGTACGCCGGCACGCGTCATCGGGCGTGTGCCATGCGTGTTCGAATCGCCGTAGCAGAGCACGGTTTTCTGCGTCATCGTCATTTACTCCGTCAGTCGGTCAGTCTTTCGGCGAGCGCAGCACGTCGAGCGCATGCTGCGAGAATTCGACCCAGAACCGCTCGTTCGCGATGCCGGCCTGCAGCACCAGATGCTGAAGGCGCTTCGTGCGCGAATCGGCGTCTTCCGAAAAATCGCGCGCCTCGATCTGCAGATACAGGTCGAGCTTTTCCTGGTGCAGCGCGATGCGTCGCCTGATTTCGTCCTCGAGGCCGGCCGGGCCGAGCACCGCTTCCGCGCGCAGACGCACCATCAGCGCTTCGCGCAGCGGCGTCGGATCTTCCGGTTCGGCGATCCAGCGCCGCAACTCCTTCTTGCCGGCCGGCAGGATCCGGTACGCGCGCTTGCGGCCGCGCCCCGACTCGGCCGGCAGCGATTCGATCCAGCCCGTTTCCTCGAGACGCCCCAGCTCGCGATAGATCTGCTGGTGTGTCGCCTGCCAGAAATAGCCGATCGAGCGATCGAAGCGGTCGGCGAGTTCGGAGCCTGAACCCGGGCGTTCGGCGAGGGCGGTGAGGAGTGCGTGGGGCAGGGACATGTCGGATCGGAGGAGGCCGCGGAATGAACCGCATCTTGCCATATCGGGGCCACGGTACAAGATGCTGGATGCGTTTATGCAACGGGTTGCATAAACGAAAAGGGTGATCTACTATCTGTGCAACTTGTTGCATAAAAAATGGAGACACCCCATGACATCGCGTTATCCGCATCTGACGACCCCGCTCGAGCTCGGCTTCACGTCGCTCAGGAACCGAGTGCTGATGGGGTCGATGCACGTCGGCCTCGAGGAAGCACCGAACGGCTTCGAGCGAATGGCGGCGTTCTATGCCGAGCGCGCGCGCGGCGAAGCCGGCCTGATCGTGACGGGCGGATTCGCGCCGAACGAGCGCGGCCGTCCGGCGCCGGGTGGTGCAATGCTGACGAACGAAGCGGAAGCCGAGCGTCACCGTGTCGTGACGCGTGCGGTGCACGCGGAGGGCGGCAAGATCGCACTGCAGATCCTGCATTTCGGGCGCTACGCGTATCACCCGGCGCTCGCCGCGCCGAGTGCGCTGAAGGCGCCGATCAACCCGTTCACGCCGCATGCGCTGAGCAGCGATGAAGTCGACGAGACGATTGCCGATTTCGTGCGCTGCGCGGCGCTCGCGCAGCATGCCGGTTACGACGGCGTCGAGATCATGGGGTCGGAGGGCTACCTGATCAACGAGTTCATCGCCGCGCGCACGAACCATCGCGACGACGCATGGGGCGGCGCCTACGAGAACCGCATCCGGTTCCCGGTCGAGATCGTGCGACGCGTGCGCGAGCGGGTCGGCACGAACTTCATCGTGATCTACCGGCTGTCGATGCTCGATCTCGTCGAAGGCGGCTCGACGCTCGACGAAGTGATCCGGCTCGCACAGGCAATCGAAGCGGCCGGTGCAACGATCATCAATACGGGCATCGGCTGGCACGAGGCGCGCATTCCGACCATCGCGACGAAGGTGCCGCGCGCCGCGTATGCATGGGTCACGCGGCAGTTGATGGGCAAGGTCGGCATCCCGCTCGTCGCGACCAACCGGATCAACACGCCGGAAGTCGCCGAGCAACTGCTCGCCGACGGCTATTGCGACATGGTGTCGATGGCGCGGCCGTTCCTCGCCGATGCCGAGTTCGTCCGCAAGGCGCGGGAAGGGCGTGCGGACGAAATCAACACGTGCATCGGCTGCAACCAGGCCTGCCTCGACCATACGTTCAGCGGCAGGATCACGTCGTGTCTCGTGAATCCGCGCGCGTGCCATGAAACCGAGCTCGTGATTCGGCCCGCGCAGCAGCGCAAGCGGATCGCCGTCGTCGGCGCCGGGCCGGCGGGCCTCGGCTTCGCGGTCACCGCGGCCGAGCGCGGTCATGCGGTGACGCTGTACGAAGCCGGCGCCGAGATCGGCGGCCAGTTCAACATCGCGAAGAAGGTGCCCGGCAAGGAAGAATTCAACGAGACGCTGCGCTATTTCCGCCGGCAGATCGAACTGCGCGGCGTGACGCTTCACCTCGATACGCGTGCGACCGCCGAGATGCTGCTGCAAGGCGAATTCGACGAAGTGGTGATCGCGACGGGCATCGTGCCGCGTACGCCGCCGATCGATGGTGTCGGGCACGCGAAGACGCTCGGCTATCTCGACGTGTTGCGCGATGACCAGGCCGTGGGCAGCAGCGTTGCGATCGTCGGCGCCGGCGGAATCGGCTTCGACGTCGCGGAATACCTCGTTCATCGCGCGGGCGCCGAGCACGTCGACGCGGGCCGGTTCTTCACGGAGTGGGGTGTCGACCCGTCGTATGCGAACGCAGGCGGCTTGCGCCACGCGCACCCCGAACCGGCGGCGCGACAAATCCATCTGCTGCAGCGCAAGGCGTCGAAGGTCGGCGACGGGCTCGGCAAGACCACCGGCTGGATTCACCGCACGGGGCTGAAGGCGCGCGGCGTCGGGATGTCGTCGGCGGTGACCTACCGGCGCATCGACGACGATGGCTTCCATGTGACGATCGACGGCGTCGAACAGACGCTGCCGGTGGACAACGTCGTGATCTGCGCGGGACAGGAGCCGTTGCGCGAACTGGCGGAACAACTGGAGGCCGCCGGGCGCAAGGTGCACGTGATCGGTGGCGCGTACGAAGCGGCCGAGCTCGATGCGAAACGCGCGATTCACCAGGGCACGACGCTGGCCGCCACCCTTTGAGATTTGAGACCGATTCGCTTCTTTTCCGCCCGACGATACAGGAGTCTTCGATGACGAACGCACCGCTGCATCTTCAACCCGCCGTCGCGCAATCGCTCGACAAGTGGCATGCGATGATCGAACGCAAGGATTTTGGCGCACTGGAATCGATCGTCCATCCGGACGCCGTGTTCCGTTCGCCGATGGCGTTCAAGCCCTACGGGCCGGCGCCCGCGCTATTGCTGGCGCTGCGCACGGTGATCACGATCCTCCAGGATTTCACGTATTACCGGCAGTTCGTCACCGACGACGGCAAGAGCGTGGTGCTGGAGTTCAGCGCGGCCGTCGGCGACAAGGCGCTGAAAGGGATCGACATGATCCGCTTCGACGACGAAGGGCGGATCGTCGAATTCGAGGTCATGATCCGGCCGTTCAATGCGCTGCAGGCGCTCGGTACGGAAATGGGCGCGCGGCTCGCGCAGCAGTTGACGGCGTTCAAGATCGGCAACTGAGCGGGGCGATTGCGGCGCGGCGGCCGCCGCGTTCAGCGCGCGAGCTGGGCCCGTGCGAGCCGGCCCAGGCATCGGACGCCGTCCTCGATGTGTTCGTTCCATACATGCCCCGCGCTCAGGCGCAGGCAATGACGAAAGCGCCGGCTGGCGGAGAAGATGTCGCCCGGCGCAAAGCAGATACCTTGTTCGAGCGCGGCATCGAACAGCGCGCGTGAATCGAATCGCTTCGGCAGTTCGAGCCAGAGCACGAATCCGCCGGCTGGCCGGCTTACTTTCGTGTCGGCCGGAAAGCTGGCCTCGATCGTGCGCGTCATCCGCGCCAGGTTGTCCTCGAACACGCGCCGGATGCGGCGCAAATGTGCATCGTATGCGCCGCTCGCGAGGAAGTCGGCCACCGCGACCTGCAGCAACACGGGGCCGCACAGGCTGAGCGCAAGCTTGCGTTCCATCACCTGCCGAGTGCGCGCACCCGCCGCGATCCAGCCGATCCGGTATCCCGGGGCGAGGCTCTTCGAGAACGAACTGCAGTAGATCGTATCGGCCCCGCTGTCGAGCGCGCTGAACGGCCTCGGCCTATCTCGCCCGAAGTGGATGTCGCCGTAGACGTCATCTTCGATCAGCGGCACGCGATGGCGTGCGAGCAGGGCAAGCAGCGCCCGTTTGTCGTCCTCGCTCATCGCGGAGCCGAGCGGATTGCCGAAGCTCGACGACAGCACGCAGGCGGCGATCGATTCCGCTTCGAGCCGCTGCGCGAGCATGCCGACGTCGACACCGCGCAGCGGGTCGGTCGGCAACTCCAGCGCCTTCAGTCCCAGTGCCTCCAGCGTGTGAAGCAGGCCGAAGTAGGTCGGCGATTCCACCGCAATCGTGTCGCCCCGCGTCGCCACCTCATTCAGCGCGAGCGTCAACGCTTCGGTGCAGCCGTTCGTGACGAGGATGTCGTCGGCGGACAGCGGATGGCCGAAGCGCATGGCCCGCCGCGCGATTTCGCGGCG
This sequence comes from Burkholderia sp. Se-20378, assembly GCF_017104665.1. NCBI lineage: Bacteria > Pseudomonadati > Pseudomonadota > Betaproteobacteria > Burkholderiales > Burkholderiaceae > Burkholderia > Burkholderia sp. Se-20378. The sequence goes on from NZ_JAAGPG010000006.1 coordinate 57,692, forward strand.
CAGCGCCGGTTCGCCGTAGGGCGCGCAATAGACGTTGTAGCGCGTGCCATGCTGGCGCGCCGCGCGGGCGAGGGCCAGGTCGAGCCGCTTCGATTGCAGCAGCGCCGGATCGGGCACCGCGCATCCGAGCGGCACGAGTGCCGAGTTGGCCGCATGTTCGAGCATCGCGGCGACTGCGCCGCTGATCGACACCGTCGATGCCTTCGCGCGCGAACGCGATGCGCTCGGCAAGGCAAGCGTGCCGCCGCGCGCGGCCGCGACATAGAAGCCCGACTGCGGCCGCGATACGAGCACGCCGCGATCTTCGAGCAGACGGTATGCCTGCAGCGCGGTGGACACGCTGATGCGCTGCTGTTCGCTGACGGTACGCACGGACGGCAGCCGGGTGCCCGGCGCCAGCGTACCGTTCTCGATCATGCCGACGATGAGGTCGGCCAGCTGCCTGTAGCGGAATGACGTCTGCGTTTCCATGGGGTACCAGCGGCAGGGGAGTGTCCGATTATCGACCGTTCGACGCGATCTCGCCACGCCTAATTGTGTCGGTTCAATCGGCAGAAAATTGTGGCTGTTATGGTTTTTGTGCGGGCGCTACGATGGCGGTGATCCGATCCATCGATCGGCCATTGCGAGGCTTGCCCATGCAGACGACACAAACGCATTCCGGCGGGTGGCGCGGACGATTTCCGTACAACGAAATCATCTCGCTGCTCGACGTGAACCGGACGTTCAACCTGGCGGAGAGCACGTCGCAAGACCTGACGGTCGGCGAGCTGCTGGATCTGGCCGGCGTCGAAGCGGTCCGCAACCTGAAGCTCGGCTACAGTCAGTCGGCGGGTGCAGCGGTGCTGCGCGATGCGATTGCCGACACCTGCAATGTGCGTGCCGAGCAGATCGTGACGACGCAAGGCACTGCGCTCGGGCTGTTTCTGCTGGCCTATGAAGTGTGCCGGCCCGGCGACGAGGCCGTGCTGGCGACACCCTGCTTTCCACCGAGTCGAGACTGCCTGGTCGGCGCCGGCGCGACGGTGCGTGAAGTGCGGCTGTCGTTCGAGAACGGCTACCGGCTGGACTTCGCGCAGTTCGACGCGAGCCTGTCGTCGAAGACGCGGCTGGTCAGCATCGCATCCCCGCAGAATCCGGGCGGCGTGCAGGCGTCGCGCGCGGAGATCGATGCATTGCTGGCGCTGATGGCGCAGCGGTGCCCGGACGCGATACTGTTCATCGACGAGACCTATCGCGAAGCAAGCTACGGCGATGCGGCCGTGGCAGCCAGTTTCGCGGGTGTCGATCCGCGCATCGTCACGGGGTCGTCGGTGTCGAAAGCGCTGGGCGCGCCCGGTCTGCGGACCGGGTGGCTCACGGTGGCCGATGCGGGGCTTCGGGCGCGTCTGCTCGTCGCGAAACTGAATACGGTGATCTCGGGTTCGGTACTCGACGAGACGCTGGCTGCGACCGTGCTGCGCCACCGCGAACACGTGCTTGCGCCCCGGCGTCGGCTGCTTGCGGGCGCGCTCGATATCGTGTCGGGCTGGTGCGAACGCGAGCGTGCGCGGGTCGAGTGGGTGCGGCCCGATGCGGGCGCACTGTGCTGTGTGCGGTTGCGTCACGATGCTTTCGACGAGCAGGCCGTGTCGCGCTTCTGGCAGAAGTTGCCGGATCACGACGTGCAGCTCGCATCAGGGACGTGGTTCGGCGAAAGCAGCCGCGTGTTCAGGCTCGGGTTCGGTTATCTGCCGCTGGAGCGATTGCCGTCTGCGTTGATGGCGCTGTCTCGGGCGATGGATGCGGCGGTTGCATGAATCGGTTACATGAATCGGGGGCCCGGCGTCCGGGCGCGACGAACATCATTGAACGTCAGGAGTGACACCATGAAGGTAAGGATTGCGTACATCGAGGAGCCGCCGTTCTACTGGACGGCAGAAGACGGTACCGTGACCGGCGCGGATGTCGAGGTGGCCGAGGTGGTGCTGCGCGCGATCGGCGTGACGGAAATCGAATATCACCCGACGTCGTTCGAGGCGCTGCTGCCGGGCGTGCAGGCCGGGCGCTGGGACATGAACGTGCCGATCTTCGTGACGGCCGAACGCGCGCGGCACGTGACGTTCAGCGTCCCGGTGTGGGCGATCGGCGACGGCTTCGTGCTGCAGGCCGGCAACCCGAAACAGTTGACGAGCTACGCGGCCATCGCGGCGCGCAGCGATGCGCGGCTGGCGTGCGTGACCGACCAGGTGCAGATCGATTCGGCCAGGGCGGCCGGCGTGCGCGACGCTCAGATCGTCATCTTCAAGGATCAACCCGACGCAGTGGCCGCGTTGCTTGCAGGGCAGGTCGACGCGTTCGCGAGCACCGCGATCGGGGCCCGCGCGGTCGCCGACACGGACACGCGACTGGAGGCCGTTTCGCACGAGCGGGGGGCGGGTAAGGCCGCGCCCGTGGGCGGATTTTCGTTCAGCCAGAACAGCGACACGCTCGTGCAGGCCGTGAACGCGAAGCTGCGCGAGTATCTCGGCTCGGCCGATCATCGCGAGCGGATGGCGAAGTACGGCTTCACGCATGCGGAAATCGACGGCGTGGTGGAGAACGGCGGCGCGAAGTCGTAATGTCGCGCGCGGGGTCGGCCGTTCGCACGGTCGACCCCGCACGCGTGATCATTCAGCCGCAGCTTGCGCGAACCGCTCGACGAACCAGTCGCAGACGAACGCGGTTCGCTCGGACGCGTGGTTGTAGATCGTGTGCTCGCCGTCCGGCCAGACCTTGAGCGTCGCCTCGCCGGACGTCGCCGCATCGAGAAACGGTTGCTGATCGTCGAGCCGGATCAGTGGATCTTCGCCGCCGTGCAGCACCAGCAGCGGGCACGCGATGCGGTCGCGTTCGGACGAGAAGCTCATCCGCGCGAAATTCGCCGCAACCGCATCGGGATCGTCGTTGCCGAGCATGGCCGCAGCCTGTTCGACGAATGTGCGGAACGGCAGCAGCGTTGGCGCCGCGAGTGCGCCGTTCACGCAGCAGGCGGCGATCCGTTGGTCGCTTGCAGCGGTCGATGCGGCCCACAACCCGCCGATGCTGTTCCCCCAGATGCCGATCGGCCCGGGTACGCGATCGATGGCAGCATCGACGAAGCGTCGATATGCGGCGCTCATGTCGACGTCGACGAAGATCCGCTGTTCGAGCCGCGTCTCGCCCTGGCCCGGCCCCTCGGCGAGCAGCGTGGCGATGCCGCGCGCCGCAAGCGCGCGTGCGATCGGCCAGTACGCGAAGCCCCAGCCGCTCTGGCCGCCGAAGAGGATGACGGTGCCGCGGACGCGTTCGGTCGGCGGCCGGACCAGCCAGCCGATCAGGTGCGCATCGTCGAACGGCACTTCGACGCGTTCGATGCGCTTGTCGGACCAGCGCGCGAGACCGTGCGACGCGTCGACGAGCCGCGCATAGAGCGCGCGCTTGCGCGGCACATCATGATTGAACGCCATCTGCGCAAACAGCAGGTTCGCGATCGCCATCGCCTGTGCGTCGGCGGCCGTAACAAGGTGGCCGGCTTCCGCCGCCTGCGCGGCACGCGTGAGCTGCGCGTCGGCCAGTGCTTCGGCCGCGACGTCCCACGGTTCGCCCGCGGACGTGCGCGCGTGCAGCGCCATTGCGTCCGCATGGTCCATTCCGCAGTCGAGCAAGCGCGTGACGGGCATCGCGCGTTGCAGGGACAGCGCGAACGGTGACAGTTCGGTCGTCATGCGTAGGTTTCCTTTACGAGGCGTGAGTGACGGCCGCCGAGGCCGCCGAAGCCGCGAACGGCTCGGTCGACGCCGCGGACCAGTGCAGCTTGTCGCGGAGTGCATCGACGAGCGTGCCGAGGTCGCGCAGGTCGGCCACCGAACCGAACACGATGAAATCGGGCCGAGCGATATACGCGCCGATCCCGTGTGCCTGCATGAACGCTTGCTGCTCGCCGTCGAGGTCGACCACGGCATCGGGTGCGCTCACGTCGTCGGACAGCACGGCCACGTGACAGCCGAGCCGCGCGAGAAACGCACGCTGCGCGTCGTCGAGGTAGCGGGAAGGGTGTTCGCGCGCGACGAGCTGGAATCCCCGGCCGACCACATCGTCGAAACGGCCCTCGGCCGCGCCGCGGCGCACGCGCCCCTGCGGCGCGGGTGCGCCGGTCGTCGGCTGGCGCGTGCCGTCGGCTTCGTCGTGCAGGATGCCGTGGTCGAGCTTCGGGAACGGCGGCATCGGCGGCATGTTGCCGGAGCGGAACGCCGCGTCGCGCTCGGCGACCTTGCGCGGATCGTCCTCGTTGACGACTTGCCCGAGAAACAGCGACATCTGCGTGATCGCGGTCACATGCGGGCGACGCTCGGCTTCGAACGTGTCGAGCAGGTCGGCGGAGGCGCGCCCGGTCAGCACCAGGTCGAGCTTCCACGCGAGGTTGATGCCGTCGCGCATGCCGGAGCACGCGCCTTGTCCCATGTACGGCATCATCGTGTGCGCCGCATCGCCGGCGAGGAGCACGCGGCCGGCGCGCCAGCGTTCGGCCATGCGCGTCTCGAACGTGTAGACGACGTGGCGCAGCAGCTTCAGGTCGTCCGGGCCGTAGCCGTAGTGGTCGTTGAGCCACTTCCAGCCGGCTTCTTCCGTTTCCCATTCGGCGGTCGATTCGTCCGGCAGCACGCGCAGTTCGAACCGCGTGCGCTTCGTGCCGATCGGCATGTGCATGTATGCGCGCGCCGGATCGCAGTAGATCGTCGTGCGCGCACAGCAGTCGCCCAGGTCGCGCTTGTTCTCCGAATCGAGATTGAGCCAGCGCTCGTTGTAGCCGAAATCGGATCGTTCGATGCCGAGCGTGCGGCGCACGAAGCTGTTCGCGCCATCGGCGCCGATCACGTAGCGGGCGCGAATGGCGCGCGGCGCGCCGGTCCATTGCGCGTCCTGGCTGCCGCGCGCCGGATGCGCGGTCAGCGTCACGCCGTCGTCGTCCTGCAGCAGCGTGTCGACTTCCCAGCCGCGCAGGATCGTCACGTTCTTGAAGGTGCTGGCGCGCGCATCGATCGCGTCCTCGATGTCGGGCTGGTAGATCGAGATGTGCGCGGGATAGCCGCACGCGCGGCCGGTCCAGTTCAGTTCGAGCAGCAGGTCGCCGTTCGCATCGCGGTAGTGGTAGGTGTCGACGGCTTTCGCATTGCGCAGCGCGTGATCGACGTCGGCACTCGCCTGCACGATGCGTGCGGTTTCGCCGTCGATGTGCGTGAGGCGCGGCAGGCCGTAGGGCGTCGGCCAGCGTTCGAGGACGATCACGCGATGGCCGGCGCGGCCCAGCATCGATGCGGCGACGAGGCCGGTCGGGCCGTAGCCGACGATGGCGACGTCACAGTGTTCGACGGTGCTGTCGCCGTGGGCGCTCGATTCGGTATTCATGCGGGGTGTCTCCATGACGGGGGCGTTTGTTGGTCTGTCGTGTGTTCGATTCAGCGCGCGGTCGAGCCGGGCAGGTTGCCGTCGAAGGCGTCCTGCAGCAGCGCGCGCAGGCCGTCGCGTTCGATCGGGCGCGGGTTCCAGTACGGATTGGCGGCCGCGAGATCGGCGGCGCGATCGAGGTCGGCTTCCTGCATGCCGATCGCCTTCAACGAGACCGGCGCGCCGTTGTCGAGCGCCAGTGCGTAGAGGCCGCGTGCGGCGTCGTTCGTGCCGATCGCGCGGGCGATCCGCTGCATCGCGTCCGGCGCGTGCGCGGCGTTGTACGCGAGCGCATGCGGCAGCACGACCGTGTGGGTAGGCGCGTGCGGCAGGTTGAAGCTGCCGCCGAGCGTATGACACAGCTTGTGGTGCAGCGCCATGCCGACGTTGCCGAGCACCATGCCGCACAACCACGCGCCGTAGAGCGCGTCGCTGCGCGCGTCGAGATCGGCGGGGTCGCGCCGCACGCCGGGCAGGCCGCGGGCGAGCGCGCGAATGCCTTCTTCGGCCACGAGGCTCATCACCGGATTCGCGTTGTTCGCGTAGAGGCCTTCCGCTGCGTGCGCGATCGCATTGAGGCCGCTCGTCACGGACAGCTCGACGGGCAGCGTGACGGTGAGCGCGGGATCGTAGATCACCGTTTTCGGCAGGACACGTGCATCGGAGCCCGTGCGCTTGAGGCCGCCCTCGGTGAGGCCGTAGATCGGCGTCATCTCGCTGCCGGCGTACGTGGTCGGTATCGCGAGGATCGGCAGGCTGCTTTCGAGTGCGATTGCCTTGCCGAGGCCGATCGTCGAGCCGCCGCCGATCGCGATCGCGCAGTCGGCATTGCACGATTTGGCGAACGCCTGCGCATCGCGGGCGATTTCGATCGGCACGTGCATCGTCGCACGATCGTAGAGTCCGGCCGCGCGCGCACCGAGCCGCTCGACGATGCTTTGCGCGAGGTCGCGCTGTTCCGGCGTGCAGAGCACGATCGCGCGTTGCGCGCCCAGTTCCAGCACTTCGCGTTCGAGATGCTCGAGGCTGCCTGCGCCGAAGATCACGCGGGCGGGGCGGGCCTGGTAGATGAAGTTCATGTCGTCGTCACTCCGTTGCGTAGTCGACCTGGTGGCGCGCGATGCGCAGGCCCGTCAGTGCGTCTCGTACGCGTGTGTGTTCGGGATGCGTCGCGTAAGCGTCGAGTGCTTCGCGCGACTCGAAGTCGGCGACGAGAATCAGGTCGCACGCGTAATCGGCCGCACTGAAATCCGCACCGACTTCGAGGTGCGTCATGCCCGGAATCCGGCCGCGCAGGCTTTCGAAGGCGGTCTTGACGGTGGTGCGTGCCACCGCGCGCTCGGGTTCGGTCGCGCCGGCGACGTTCCACATCACGACGTGGCGGATCATGCGGTGCGCTCCGCGGGATTGAGCACGAAGTCGTAATCGAGCGTGTAGAACGGCGTGTCCATGCGCGAGCCATCCGGTGCGATGCCGGGTGCGTGCCGCACCCAGTCCGCAACGAGCGTCGACCGTACGCCGAACACCGCATCGGAGTCGAGATAGCGGTCGCCGTCGCGGAACACGTGCGTGATCAGCGTTTCGTAGCCGCGCGCCTCGATCATGAAGTGCAGGTGCGCGGGGCGCCACGGATGACGGCCGAGCGCATCGAGCATCGCGCCGACGGGGCCGTCGTGCGGAATCGGATACGGTTCGGCGAGGATCGAGCGGAATGCGTAACGGCCGTCGGCGCCGGTGCGCAGGCGGCCGCGCGCGCGGTGCGTGACCGAGCCGTCGTCGGCCGGGAGCTGCACGTCGTAGTGCCCGTCCTCGTCGGCTTGCCAGACTTCCAGCGATGCGTGCGCGATCGGCATGCCGTCGATGCCGCGCACATGGCCCGACACGAAGCAGGGCTCGCCGCAGGCGCCGTTCGCGATGTCGTCGAACATCCCGAAATCGCGGCTGCCTTCGACGTAGAACGGACCGAATACGGTCGCCTCCGTGCAGCCGGCCGGCTTCGCATGGTTCTGCGCGGTGACGAGGGTCGACAGCCCGAGCACGTCGGACAGCAGGATGAACTCCTGGCGCTTGTCGTCGGTGATGTGGCCCACCGCCGTCAGGAAACCGATCGTGGTCTGCCATTCGGCTTCGGTGAGCTTCGTCTCGCGGGCAAACGAGTGCAGGTGCTGGACCAGGCTGGTCATCACCGTGCGCAACCGCTCGTCGCGACAGCCGCCCAGCGACGCGATCACGGCTTGCGTGATGGTGTCTTCGTTGAGATTGCGCATAGGGGGTGTCTCCTGATGTCGTTGGATGGCGCGTTGACGTAACATTAATTCCTCCTTGAATCGTAAAAAAGATGGTTTGGAGGAGTTTTGTTCTCCGCCAAGTGGAAGAATCGAACGCATGGACAAGTGGACGCAGATCGAATTTTTCGTGCAGGTCGCCGAACTGGGCAGCCTGTCGAAGGCCGCCGAGCGGCTCGGGATGTCGAGCGCGGCGGCGAGCCGCTGCCTGAACGCGCTGGAGGAACGGCTGGGTGCGCGGCTCGTCGAGCGCACCACGCGGCGCCTGTGGCTGACCGATGCGGGGCATGAATATCACCGGCGCTGCGTCGCGATCCTGATGGAACTGTCGGAAGCCGATGCGGCGGTCAACGAAGCGAGCGTCAATCCGGCCGGCACGCTGCGCGTGACCGCTTCGGTCTCGTTCGCGTCGATCTATATCGCGCCCGCATTGCCCGAGTTCCACCGGCGCTACCCGAACCTGAACGTACAGATCGTCGCGGCGAACCGCTATCCGGATTTCATCGAGGCCGGCATCGACGTGGCGATCCGCACGCGCGAGCATGAAGCGGATTCGGGCATCACCGTGCGCAAGCTCGCCGAGACGCGGCGCGTGCTGGCCGCGTCGCCCGGGTATCTGGCGAAGCACGGCGCGCCGGCGACGCCCGATGCGCTGTGCGATCACCGGCTGCTGGTCTACAACCTCGCGAACGATCCGTACGTGCTGCATTTCCGCCACGGCGCGAAGAAGCAGTCGGTCACGATCAAGAGCGTGCTCGATGCGAACGAGGGGCAGGTGATCCGCGCCGCGGCGCTGGCCGGGCTCGGCATCCTGATCCAGCCGCTCTACATCATTCACGACGATATCGTCGCGGGGAAGCTGGTGCCGGTGCTCACTGACTGGCAACTGCCGGCACTCACCGTCAACATCGCGTACCAGAGCCGCCGTCACCAGCCGGCGAAGATCCGCGTGTTCACCGAGTTCCTGATCGAACGGTTCGAACGCCTCGGGCTCGCGCGCAAATGGAAGGAAGTCGGCCGCTGATCGCAGGCCGGCGCTGCACCGTCGCGCATTTCTCCGTGTGACGGAGAACTGTTCTCCCGAACGTCGTCTTTTTCGCCGTTGTCGTGCGCTTTACATTGCGTCTCCCCGGGCCTGCGATGCCCGGCTCGCGATTACACGATAACAATCCGGTCTGGAGACGACATGAAATTCGCATTGCGACGGGTGCCGTTGGCACTCCTGATCGCTGGAGCCATCCAGGTTCCGGCGTCGGCCACGGAGAACGGGCAGATCAGCTATCCGTTCGGCGTCAACACGGTGCTGAACGGGCTGCTTCCGCCGCCCGGTAACACGCAGTACTTCAACTATGCGCTGTACTCGGCATCGAACCGGTTTGCCGGGCCGGACGGCGGCAGCGCGGTGCCGGGGTTCCACCTGAGCGTTGTCGCTCAGACGCCGCGCGTGGTCCACACCTGGGGCGCGACCTTCGGGCCGTTTTCGTTGTCGAGCAGCGCGATCGTACCGATCGTGCACCTGCATCTGTCGACGCCGGGCGGCACGGGAAACCGCACGTCGCTCGGCGACGTGATCCTCGAGCCGTTCATGCTCAACTATGCGAACGCCTCGAAGACCTTCTTCGCGTTCTTCTCGCCGTCGTTCGCGGTGCCGACCGGCGCGTATGCGGCGAACCGGATCGCGAACACGGGGCTGAACACGTATGCGTTCCTGCCGTACGTCAGCACGACCTGGTTTCCGGGCCGCGACTGGGAGATCTCGACGACCACGCTGCTGGAGCTGAATTCGCCGAACCATGCGACGCGGTACCACTCGGGGGCGGTCGCCGTGCTCGACTACCTGATCGGCTATTCGATCGACCGGCGCGTGCAGCTCGGCGTGCAGGGCACGTTCCTGAAGCAGTTCACCGACGATACGCAGGACGGCGTCAAGGTCGCGTCGGACGGCTTTCGCGGGCAATCGGTCGCGATCGGCCCGCAGTTGCGTTACATGTGGGGGCCGGCGTCGGGCGTGGTCGTGAAATACCAGCACGAGTTCGCGGTGCGCAACCGGCCGCAGGGCGACAAGCTGTGGGTGCAGTTCAGTTTCCCGTTGTAGGCACGGCGCGCGACGCCCGTCGGCAGGGCGGTCGGCACAACCTGACAAATTCCTGACGTGTCGGGTTGATATTTTGTATCATCTGACGTTTTGCGTCGCTGGCCGCCCGGGCTACCGGTGTGGCCGCGCGCGGCGACTCCATACGAAGATCGATACGACGTGACGAAAACCAGGAACACGCCGGCGCGCGGGGAGCGGCACGCTGTCGCGGCGCGCCGGCCCAC
>NZ_JAAGPG010000723.1:0-3372 GCF_017104665.1 Burkholderia sp. Se-20378
TCTCGATGGAAACCCCGATGGACTCACACGAATGGCCCAGCCTGATCTCCCGACCCCTTCCAGCGCCGGCCAGGATGCCCAGGCGCTCGTCCTCATCGCCGAGGACGAACCCGAGATCGCCGAGATCCTGACCGCCTATCTCGCACGCGGCGGCCTGCGCACCGTGCATGCGGCCGACGGCCGCCGCGCACTGGAACTGCATCTGCAGCTCAAGCCCGACCTCGTGCTGCTCGACGTGCAGATGCCGCACGTCGACGGCTGGAAGGTGCTCGCCGAAATCCGTCATCGTGGCGACACGCCGGTGATCATGCTGACCGCGCTCGACCAGGACATCGACAAGCTCACCGGCCTGCGCATCGGCGCCGACGACTACGTGGTGAAGCCGTTCAACCCCGCCGAAGTCGTCGCGCGCGCACAGGCGGTGCTGCGCCGTTCGATGGCCGGCTCGCGCCAGGAAGAACAGCGGGTGCTGCGGGTCGCGCCGTTCGAGATCGATCTCGAACACCACGAAGCCACGCTCGAAGTGGGCAGCGAGCGGCACACGCTCGTGCTGACGCTCACCGAGTTCAAGCTGCTCGCGCAGCTCGCTCGCGCGCCGCGGCGCGTGTTCAGCCGCGCCGAGCTGATGGCCACCTGCCTGCCGGAAGGCGACGCGCTGGAGCGCACGGTGGACAGCCACGTCAGCAAGCTGCGCAAGAAGCTGGACGACCTCGGCGTGCAGGGCGTGCCCGTCAGCGTGCGCGGCGTCGGCTACAAGCTCTGGAGTTGACCGTGAAGCTCGATGGCCTGAGCCGGCAGATCGCGCTGACGATGGCCGGGATGGTGTTCGGCGTGACGCTGCTGATGGTGCTCACCGCCACCATCTTCTACTACGTCGCGTTCAACTACTGGCCCGCGCATTTCAACACGAAGAACCTCCTGCCGACCGCGCCGGAATGGCTGTGGCTGATCGCCACTACGTCGGTCGGCCTCGTGCTGTCGGTCGCGGTCGCCGTCAATCTCGCGCGCCGCATCCTCGTGCCGCTCAATTCGGTCACCGACAGCATTCGCCGCGTCGCACGCGGCGATCTCGGCGCGCGCGCCGTCACGGGCGACCGCTCGCTGCACGAAGCCGCGCTGCTCGCCGACAACTTCAACGCGCTCGCCGACGAGCTGCAGCGCGTGACCAACGAGCAGGCGATCTGGAACGCCGCGATCGCGCACGAGCTGCGCACGCCCGTCACGGTGCTGCGCGGGCGCCTGCAGGGGCTCGCCGAAGGCGTGTTCAAGCCCGACGAAGCGCAATTCCGCAGCCTGCTCGCGCAGGTCGAAGGGCTGACGCGGCTGATCGAGGATCTGCGCGTGGTCAGCCTCGCGGATGGCGGCCACCTGAGCATCGAGCTCCGCGACGCCGATCTCGCCGCCGACGTGCGCGCCGTGGTCGACGTGTTCACTCATACGCTGCAGGCCGCCGGCCAGCATCCGGTGCTCGATCTCGACACGCGGCGCATGTGTTGCGACCCGGTGCGCATCCGTCAGGCGCTGCTCGCGCTGCTGGAAAACGCGCGCCGCCATGCGGTGCCCGGCACGATCCGCATCCAGACATGCATTGAAGAAGGCATGTGCCGGCTGCGCGTCGAAGACGACGGCCCCGGCATCCCGGCCGATTTCGCGCCGCACGTGTTCAAGGCCTTTCGGCGCGTCGACGAGTCGCAGCCCGGCGGCAGCGGCCTCGGGCTCGCCGTCGTCGCGGCGATCGCGCATGCGCACCATGGCGAAGCCGTCTGCATGCCGACCGGCGCGGGCGGTACGCGATTCGAAGTGCAGTGGCCCGACAACCTCGTGCCGGCACCGGAAAACGAGCGCTTTCCGGCTTGAAACGCCGCCTTTACGTAGCTTTGACCGTCACGCTTGCGGTTCGCACCCGACCTGTTCGATCGGCGGGTTGAACCCGAGCACCGTGTACTCCCGCACGGACACTTTTCCTTTCCCCGCCGCGCCCTGCACGACGACCGCGCGCACCGCACCGGCCCGGTCGAATTTCAGGCGGGTGCCGACGGTCGCGTTGCGCAGCGCCTCCACTTCCTCGATCCGCGCGATCGCCAGCTTGCGCACCGCGCCGGACACGTACACCGGCAGGAACACCAGCGCGATGAAGATCGACACCGCGTCCTTCGAGGCGGTATCCAGCACCGGCTGACCCGACATCACGAGCGACAGCGACGTCGCCGCGACGAAGATCGCGAGCACGGTCGCGCCCACGCCGAGCGACGAGAACCGCTCGGCCGCCTTCTTCATGCGTGCCTTCACGAGCGCGCGCGTGGTCGCGGCGGGCACCAGCCATTCGCGCTGCGCGCCGTGGTACCCGGCGAAACCGAGAAACAGCGTCGCGACGGCACTGATGCCGATGGCGGTGTACAGCGCGTCGAACAGCACGCAGATGAATTCGAGCACGAACACGATCACCGGCGGCCACAGCAGCAGACGGAACGAATAGCCGTCGCGGCCATGCCCGCGGATCCACCATTTCACCGGCGGCAGGTCCCAGAAGCGGCTCTCGCGGCGGAGTGAAAGTTCTTCGTCGTCGGTCAATTCTTCACCTGTGGTGCTCCGTTGCATCGGGTGCGGCTGATGCGAATGATGCCCCTGAAACGGGAATGAATACCTGGGGTTATCGATTGATCCCAAAGATTCATTAGACAGTGTCTCCGCCGCCGCGCGATGCTGGCCCGGCCAGTGAACGCGGCGTCATCGCCACGCCGCGCACGAGAATGGAGTGAGACACATGCCTAACGACCACCGTCAACGGCGCCACACCCTGTGGCTGCTGTGCGCGCTTTCGTTCATCCTCTACGTCGACCGCGTCAACCTCGCGACCGCGGCCGGCGCGATCAAGGCCGAACTCGGCCTGTCGAATACCGAACTTGGCGTCGCATTCTCCGCGTTCGCGTATTCGTATGCAATCTGCCAGATCGGCGGCGGCTGGATCGCCGACCGGTTCGGCGCCCGCATCACGCTGATCGGCTGCGGGCTGATCTGGGTCGTATCGACCTTCACCACCGGCTTCGTGCACAGCCTCGGGCTGCTGTTCGCCGCGCGCCTGCTGCTCGGCATTGGCGAAGGCGCGACGCTGCCCGCCCAGGCCCGCGCGATCACCCACTGGTTCCCGCGCGAGCGGCGCGGCGTGGTGCAGGGCTTCACGCATTCGTTCTCGCGGCTCGGCAACGCGGTCACGCCGCCGATCGTCGCGGCGCTGATGACGTGGCTGTCGTGGCGCGCGGCGTTCTTCGTGATCGGCGCGGTCACGCTGGTGTGGCTCGCCTGGTGGGTCGTCGGCTTCCGCGAATATCCGCTCGGCGACGAAGCCGGCCACGATCGCCCGCGCGCGGCCCG
>NZ_JAAGPG010000724.1:0-3452 GCF_017104665.1 Burkholderia sp. Se-20378
TGCGACGGGCTGCTGCTGATGGGGTCGGCCGCCGCGCTCGTGATCGCCTATACCGTGCGCTTTCTCGCGATCCCGGCCGGCAGCATCGAGGCCGGCCTCGCGCGCATCCCGCCGTCGCTCGAACAGGCGGCGCGTTCGCTCGGCGAGACGGCAGGCGGCACGCTGCGCCGCGTGCACCTGCCGCTGCTGCGGCCCGCGCTCACGACCAGCGCGCTGCTGGTATTCGTCGATGCGATGAAGGAATTGCCGGCGACGCTGCTGCTGCGTCCGCTGAACCTCGACACGCTCGCGACCTGGCTGTATGCGGAAGCCGCGCGCGGCACCTACGAGGAAGGCGCGGTCGCCGCGCTCGCGCTCCTGCTGGCCCGGCTGGTGCCCGTGATCCTGCTCGCCCACACCCGCCACAAGATCGGAGCCTGACACCATGAACCTGCTCGAACTCGCCGACCTCTGCCTCGCCTACGACACGCCGCACGGCCGCCGCAACGTGGTCGACGGGCTGAGCCTCGCGCTGCCGCGCGGCGACATCGGCTGCCTGCTCGGTGCGTCGGGCTGCGGCAAGACCACCGTGCTGCGTGCGATCGCCGGCTTCGAGCCGGTGCGCATGGGGCGCATCGTGCTGGACGGCGCGCCTGTCGCGGCGCCGTCGCTCGACGTGCCGCCCGAGCGGCGCCGCATCGGCATGATGTTCCAGGATTACGCGCTGTTCCCGCACCTGAGCGCGGCGGACAACGTCGCGTTCGGCCTGCGGCGCATGCCGAAGGCCGAACGGCGTCTGCGCGTCGCGGAGATGCTCGACCTCGTCGGCCTCGCCGATTCGGGCAACGCCTATCCGCACGAACTGTCGGGCGGCCAGCAACAGCGTGTCGCACTCGCGCGTGCGCTCGCGCCGTCACCGGAGCTGCTGCTGCTCGACGAGCCGTTCTCGAATCTCGACGTCGATACGCGCGAGCGGCTCGCGTTCGAACTGCGCGACATCCTGAAACGCACGGGCCACACCGCGATCCTCGTCACGCACAACCAGGCCGAAGCATTTGCGATCGCCGACCGGATCGGCGTAATGAAGGACGGCCAGCTCGCGCAATGGGATACGCCGTATGCGCTGCATCACCATCCGGCCAGCCCGTTCGTCGCGGATTTCGTGCGCCGCGACGCGCTGGCCGACGAACGCGCACGCGCACGGGCGCGCGGCCGCTGAACCCGCGGGTGCAATGCGCGCCCGCGGCCTTTCATTGCCGCGTCAGGCCGGCTCCGCAAGATCGCGCACGGGCAGCGCGGTCGAATACTTGATCTGCTCCATCGCGAACGACGAGCTGACGTCGAACAGCGGCACCGCGCGAATCAGTTGCTTATAGACGCGGTCGTAATCGTCGATGCCGGCCACCACGACGCGCAGCAGGTAATCGGTCTCGCCGCTCATCCGGTACACCTCGACCACTTCCGGCATGTCGCGCACGGCCTGCGTGAAACGCTGCGCCCATTCCTCGGTGTGCTGGTTCGTGCGGATCGCGACGAACACGGTCGTGCCGACCCCGAGCTTGCGCGGATCGCACAGCGCAACCTGCGCGCGAATCGCGCCGGTTTCCTTGAGCCGCTGCACGCGCTTCCAGCACGGCGTCTGCGACAGGTTCACGCGCTGTGCCAGTTCCGCGATCGGCAGCGTGGCATCCGCCTGCAACAGCTCCAGCAGCTTGCGATCGATGGCGTCCATTTCTCCAGTCCCTCGTAGATAGAAATTTATTCTATTCATCCTGCACAACGGGGAACAATATGGAAACGGCTGCGCCGCGTCGACCGGTATAAATACCGATCCGGTACCCGCCCGAAACGAGCGATTCAGCCAGTACGCGGCATGCACCAAATGAAACAGGCGATCCCGCCCGTGAAGGTGGAATCGCCCGAGGTTCCTGCACGTCGCGGCCAGCGCGGCGCCCGCGCGCCACCGGCCGGCGCACCGCTCAATACGCGACCGTCGCGATCTCGCGCACGAAGCTGTCTTGCTCGAGCGCGTCGACGAACGCGATCGCGTAGTCTTCCGCCGAGATCTTGCTGTTGCCTTGTGCGTCCACGATCAGCTTGCCGACGCCCGTGCGGAACGTACCCGTCCGCTCGCCCGGGGCGATCAGCGCGGCCGGCGCGAAGAACGTCCAGTCGAGATCGCCGACCGTCTTCAGGTAGTCGAGCGCATCGCGATGCGCGAGTGCGACCGCCTTGTACGCTTCCGGGAAACCTTCGCTGTCCACGAGTTGCTTGCCCGGTGCAACTTCGAGCGAACCGGCACCGCCCACCACCACGAGCCGCGTCAGCCCTGCCTGGCGCGTGCCGGCGACCAGCGCCTTCGCAGCCGCGACAACCTTCGCCGCATCATCCTGCTTCGGACCGTACGCGCTTGCGACGACGTCATGGCCCGGCAGCGCGGCTGCGATGCTGGCCGCGTCGAACAGGTCGGCCGCCTTCGCGGTGATGCCGTCGCCGGCTGCACCCGGATTGCGCGACAGCGCGGTCACGCGATGGCCGCGTCGTGCGGCTTCCGCGGCGATGCGCGAGCCGATCGTGCCGGTGGCGCCGAACAGCGCGATATTCAAAGTACGTTGCGTCATATCGATTCTCCAGTAATAAAAATATGTAACACAGTTAATTACATATAAGACCGAAAAAAAAACGGGGCAAAGCCCCCGTTGCGCCGGTCGCCGCGCCTCTCGCGCCGTCCGGCTTCCTGCCCTGCCGCCAGTCACCCGCCGGCGCGTGCCGCCTGTTGCGTGCGTTGCTCCAGGTCCAGCACGTCGGCCGTGACGTCAGCCAGCGTGCGGGTGCCAAGCGATGCTTCCATCGCTCGCTGCGCGTCGCCGATGTAGTCGATCAGCGCGCCCTGGATGTGCCGCCCGACGAGACACGCGGGATTCGGCGCCTCACGGTGCAGCGCAAACAGTTGCGCATCGTCGACCGCGCGATACACGTCGAGCAGCGTGATCGCGCCGGGCTCGCGCGCCAGCAGCGCACCGCCGCCCGCGCCCAGTTGCGACGTGGTCAGCCCTGCGGCCGCCAGCATCGACAGCAACCGGCGGATCAGCGCCGGATTCGTGTTCACGCTGCCCGCGATGATGTCGGACGACAGCGGCACGCCCTCCTGCATCGACAGCAAGGCAAGCACGTGGACGGCAAACGCGAACCGGCTGCTGGTATTCATTCCTGACTCACTTGACGACGCCGGCCCATCCCGCGGCCGGCGACATATGTAACTACTATAATTACATTTCGCGGATGATGCAAGCCCGCGTCACTCTCCGCTCGCGGGCTTGGCGCCTGACGCGTTCTGCTGGCTCCACTGCTGGAGCTTCTTGCCGGCTTCGGCGATCTTCGCGCCGGCTTCGGAAGCCGCATGCGCGACGACCGCAGACGCGGCCGCGTCGATCTGCGCCTGCGCGGCGGATGCGAGGCCGCTCGCGGACAGC
>NZ_JAAGPG010000725.1:0-3563 GCF_017104665.1 Burkholderia sp. Se-20378
CACCGGCTCGCGATCCTGCTCGGCGCGCCGCCGTCCGATGCCGTGCTGCCCGACCTCACGCTCGATGCGCTCGCGCTGCCGCGCACGCTGCCCGTCGCGCTGCCGTCGACGCTCGCACGCGAACGGCCCGACATCCGCGCAGCCGAAGCCGTGCTGCACCAAGCGAGCGCGAACGTCGGCGTGGCCACCGCGAACCTGTATCCGCGCTTGTCGATTTCGGCGGGGATTGGCTCCGAACGCACGCGCATCGCGGATCTCGTGAGCGGACTCAATGTGTGGAATGTCGGCCTTGGACTCACGCAACCGCTCTTTCACGGCGGCGAGTTGCGCGCGAAGAAGCGTGCGGCCGAAGCGGCGTACGACGCGGCGTTCGCGAGTTACCGGGAAACCGTGCTCGAGGCGCTGCAGCAGGTGGCCGATGCGATGCGCGCGGTTGAACACGATGCGGTTGAACTACAGGCGAGGGACACTGCCGCGCAGGAAGCGGCGGCCAGCAACAGGATCGCCGGCGGCCGTTATGCGGCAGGCGGGATCAGCACGTTCGACCTGCTCGACGCGCAGCGGCAGACACTGCAGACGGCGCTCGACCGTACGCGCGCGCAGGCCGACCGGCTTACCGATACGGCGGCGCTGTTTCAGGCGCTGGCGGGGAGCTGGACGGATGTTCCGGCGGAGTGACTGGCCGGACGACATTGGTACGGGCCGGATGCTGCCGTTTGCACGCCGGGCACCGCATGAGCGGAGCGCTTGTCAGGTGCGGCTTTCGTCGTCGCCGCTTCCGGTCGATGCCGGCCGGTGACGGGGCCGGAATACGCTCAGTACCGCAAATAAAAAACCGGCCCGAAGGCCGGTTTTCATACCGCATGCCGGAAGCGGCGCTCGCGCGCCGCGTGGCATTTAGAAGCGGTGGATCATGCCGACGCCGAGGCCGATCTGGTTCTGCTTCGAACCTGCGCCCACGCCGTCGCCGATCGACGTCGTTGCAGCGATGATCTTGCCGCCGTTGAGCGTGTTGCCGCTCGAATGCTGGTAAGCCTCAACTGCGTACAGGCCCGTGCGCTTCGACAGGCTGTAGTACTGCGACAGCGTGACCTGGTGGTACTTGGCCGAGCTGGTGATGCCGTTCGACTGCGTTGCCGCCGTGTACGAGTAGCCCGCTGCGAAGTCCCACTGAGCGGCTGCCTTCCAGTGCAGCACGGCGCCTGCCGTGTTGAAGATGGCCGTGTTGCGGAACGCCGAACCCGTGCCCGGCGTGTACTGGACGTTCGAGTACGATGCCGAAATGTCCCATGCCGGCGTGAACTGGTAGCCCGCCGTCACGGCGATACGCTGCTGCGATTGCGCGGTGGCGTAGCCGTTGTTGATCGACGAGACTGCCGGCTGGTTGCCGTCGCCCGATGCCGTCAGGCCGTTCTGGACCGTCGAGTTCGCGCCCCACACGCCGCCGCCGAGCGTCGCGTTGTTGATCTTCTGGTAGCCGACTGCGATGCCTGCCGGGCCGTTCAGGTACTGGATCGCCGCGCTCCACGTCGAGCCGCGGTTCGTCGCGCCTGCGACGCCGCCGAACGAGTACGAACCGCCGACCGTGACGCCGTAGAACTTCGGCGACATGTAGACGAGCGAGTTGTTCGCGCGGTAGCTGGTATCCAGCGAGTCGATATCGCCCGGGTGCGCGCCGTAGTAGCCGGTCAGCCAGGTCGTCGGGCTGTACGGCGACAGCAGCGTGTAGTACGCGGTGTACTGGCGGCCAGCCGTCAGCGTACCGTACGTGTTGTTGGTCAGGCCGACCCACGCTTGACGCGTGAAGATGCCGTTGGTCCACTGCGACGAGCCGTTAGCCGTGTTGACGCCGGCTTCCAACTGGAAAATCGCCTTCGTGCCGCCGCCGAGATCTTCGCTGCCCTTCAGGCCGAAGCGGCTGCCTGCCCACACGCCAGTGGACATCTGCACCTTCGAGTGACCACCCGTGGTCGCGCCAGTCGCCGACGAGTTGTTCTGGTAAGCCAGACCGTTATCGACGATACCGTACAGGGTCACGCTGCTCTGAGCGTGGGCGGCGGTAGCGGCTGCAAGGCCAGCTGCCGTCATGGCGACAGCGACGCGCTTTTTCATTGATTCTCCGTCCTCAAAGAATGTTTCTTTTGTGGTGTGGTTTTATGACCTGACACATGTGCGAGTACATGTCGGCGCAATTCTGACGGATTACCGATTATTTCCCAACACGCGCAGTCGGTCATCGTATGATCGACGCAACGCACGGGTTCACCAAACGGTTACATAACACCCTGAAACGCTTACGCGGCGGGCCTCCCCGGCATTTCCCGGTGAAAACCCTAGCTTTACATTTTTACGGGTGCAACGCGACCGTCGGATGTCGTCAGATGCCTTCGACAAGTCACATCTTACAAATGCGCGGCCGCGGCAGACGCCACGATTCACGCCGCCGCGAAGGATCGCTGACGTTCATGACACCCACGTTTCGCGACACGAAATAATGAAAACGTTTTTAGTCGACGCGTGGAGGATCGGACGGTGATGGCCCGGCGAACGCGGGCCGAGGGGCGATGCCGGCACCTGTCGCGCCGGCATCGTTCAGTGCGATTCAGCGCGTGGCCGGCGGCACGAGATGCGCGCTCACGGCATCGGCGAGCGCGGTCATGCGCGCGCGAATCGCGGTGTTCGAGCCGACCAGCGCGAGCGACGACGCCATGATCCGGTAGACGCGCTTTCTCGGCACCTTGGCCGGCTTCACCGGATCGAGCCACGCCGCGTGGCCGGCCAGCAGCTCGAGCGTTTCGAGGCCGATCATGATCGGCCACAGGCACGCGAGCCGCAGCCGTACGAAGCGGCGCGGGATCGCCAGCGTATACAGGCACGCGTCGCGATACTGGTCGAGCGTCACACGCAGCAGTTCGACGAGCACGCCGCGCGCGCGCGCCGACGCGTCGGGCGCCATCAGGTCGGCGACGCCGAGCCCGTGCTCACCCAGCACGTCGTCGGGCAGGTAGCAGCGGCCGATGCGCAGATCCTTCCCGCAGTCGCGCAGGATGTTGGTCATCTGCAGCGCCTTGCCGAAACGGATGCCCTTCTCGCACATGTCCGGCAGGTTCCAGCCGCGCGCGGCCGGCGTGTGCATGCGCGTCATGTCGGTCCAGAACTCGCCCACGCAGCCGGCGACGAGATACGTGTAGCGGTCGAGTTCGTCGCGCGTCGGCAGCGACACGACGCGCCCCGACTGCTCGTCGGGGAACGTGCGCAGGTCGAATACCATCCCCGCCGTCAACGTCGCGACGACCTTGCGGATCGATGCGCGGTCGGCGTCCGGCTGCGTGCGCAGCAGCGCGAGCATCGGCTCCATCGAGCCGAGCAGCATGTGTTCGTGCGAATCGGTCTGCATCCGCGTCACGTCCTCGAGTGCACGCGACAGCGCAACGCCGTCGCCGAGCCGCTCGACCTCGTCGCGCAGGTCGGTCAGCAGCGCCGCCCGGCGATCGGGTGCGACGAGCGCCGTGTCGGCGATCGTGTCGGCCGCGCGCGCCAGCAGGTACGCCAGGCCGACCGGG
>NZ_JAAGPG010000726.1:0-3359 GCF_017104665.1 Burkholderia sp. Se-20378
GCAGGCATCGGACCAGCCCGTCATCGGCGGCCCGATCGCGCCGCCGGCCGTCACGGCCGAGCCGCTCGCGGCGTCCGCGCCCTGACGGCGCCAGGCTGCGCTCAGGACTGCTGCGCGCGCACCTTCTTCAGCAACGCGGTGGTCGAGCGATCGTGCTCGAACGGAATCGCCAGCGCGCGGCCACCCCAGCCACGCACCAGCGCCGATTCCGGCAACGCATCCATGTCGTAGTCGCCGCCCTTCACGAGAATGTCCGGCCGGACGGCCTCGATCAGCGACACGGGCGTCTTTTCCTCGAACGTCACGACCCAGTCGACGCTTTCCAGCGCCGCGAGCAGCGCCGCGCGGTCTTCCTGGCGATTGATCGGCCGGTCGTCGCCCTTGCCGAGCATGCGTACCGACGCATCGCTGTTCACACCGACGATCAGGCATGCGCCGAGCGCTTTCGCGTCGGCGAGATACGTGACGTGGCCGCGATGCAGAATGTCGAATACGCCGTTGGTGAACACGACGGGTGACGGCAGCGACGCGCGCAGGGCGACGAGGGCATCACGGGTGATCAGCTTGCGTTCGAAGGTGGCGGACATGATGGAGGCTGGACGGAATGAACAATGGCGCGCGCGGCGGCGGCGCCAGATAAAAAGCCCGCCGGACTGACCGGGCGGGCTTCATGCAACGGGTACGACATCGCGCTACGCGGCCGACGCGATTCACGCCGGCTGCGGCGCCAACCGGCCTCAGGCCGGCTGCGCGGCCGACGACGGGCCGCTTTCGGCCTGCAGGCGGCCGGTGACTTCCTTGCGGTAGCGGTTCAGCTCCTGCGCGGTCGCGAACGTGCGCTCGAACAGGATCGACAGGTTGTGCAGGATCCGCTCGACAACCTTCTTTTCCCATTCGCCGTCGAACCGGATCTGCTCGTCGAGCCAGCGCTCGAGCCATTCCGGATCGGGCAGGCGCGACTGCACGGTGTCGCGCGGGAACAGCGCCTGGTTCACGTGCAGGTTGGTCGGGTGCAGCGGCTTCTCGGTGCGGCGCGCCGACGCCATCAGCACGCCGATCTTCGCGAACGCGGCACGTGCGACGTCGCCGCAGTTGTTCAGCGCCTTCTTCATGTAACGCAGGTACGCGCCGCCGTGGCGCGCTTCATCGCGCGAGATCGTTTCGTAGATCTGCTTGATGACCGGCTCGGTGTGCCAGTCGGCCGCGCAACGATACCAGTGGTTCAGGCGGATCTCGCCGCAGAAGTGCAGCATCAGCGTCTCGAGCGGCGGCGCCGGGTCGAACTGGAAGCGCACCGCGTGCAGTTCCTCTTCGGTCGGCACCATTTCCGGCTTGAAGCGGCGCAGGTATTCCATCAGCACGAGCGAATGCTTCTGCTCTTCAAAGAACCACACGCTCATGAACGCGGAAAAGTCGCTGTCGTGCTGGTTGTCGCGCAGGAACATTTCCGTCGCGGGCAGCGCCGACCATTCGGTGATCGCGTTCATCTTGATCGTCTTCGCCTGCTCGTCGGTGAGCAGCGAAGCGTCGAACTTGTCCCACGGAATGTCCTTCTCCATGTCCCAGCGGACGGCTTCGAGCGATCGGTAAAGTTCCGGATAAAGCATCGTGTTCATGATGGTCCCACCCCTGTTCTGCGCAATGCGACTTCTCTAAACGTGACTGTTGCCGCGCAAGCACGCCCGAGCGCGCTTTTTGCAGCCAAGACTCTAATTTTACGCGGGAAACCGGCCCGCCGGACGGTGATTCCTCGTCCGGCAGCCGGGCGGCCGCGCCGCCGCTGTTGCAGCATGCCGCAGCCACGCTCCGCGAACGGAACCGGCTGCACGCTTGCCTGAGTGGGGGCCGGCGCTGGCCGGCTCGTTGGCGCGCCCGTCCCCTGCCCCAGGCGGGTTCCCCGAAAGGTCCCGTGCGGATGCCGGATCGGCGGGCTGCTCGATATGGTGTATACGGCGGCGGCCATGATATCACGCGTGCATGACGGTTCCGAGACGCCTGCCCGGTCGTGCGCCGCCGATCGCGGTGCGGCGATCGGTCGCGGCCGACCGTCGCGAAAACGCAACCTTACATTGCCATTTATGCATCAGACCCGTATTTCTCCGGTCGCGAGGCCGTCTTCCGGCGGCATGCCGGCGGCCGGCGCGCTGCCGCCGTCCGCCAGCGCAATCCAGCCGGCCAGCGTGTCGCGCTGCGCGCGCCCGTCACGGTAGCCGAGCTCGATCAGTTCGCGCGTGAACGCTTCCTCGAACAGCAGGTAGCTCGCGAACGACGCGCCAGCCGGCTGGCTGCCGCCGATCGCGCCGAGCAGCCCGCGCATCGTGGCCGGCATCTGCTTCAGGTGCTTCGCGGCGATCAGCTCGATGCGCTCGGACGGCGCGATCGCGAGCACGTCGACGTGCCGCCAGCCGCTGTCCACCTCGACCTGGTGCGGCAGGTGCTCGATCATCCGGTTGATGTGCTCGATGCGCTCGATGTCCGAGCCGATCGAGTCGAGGAACACGCTCGCAAGCACCTGCTGGCCGATCTGCGCGAGCGTCGGGTAGCCGCGTACCAGCCCGGTGCCGTTCGCGGCCGGGATCTCGGGCCGCGGGTCGGCCGCGCCGACCACGACGATCCGGTCCGCGCCGAAGTGGATCGCCGGCGACAGCGGCGCGATCTGCCGGATCGACCCGTCGCCGAAGTATTCGATCTGCCCGTCGAGCACGAGCGGCACGGCCGGGAACACGAACGGAATCGCCGACGACGCGAGCAGGTGCGACGCCGACAGGTCGACGAGCCGCGCGGTGCGCTGCGCACGCCGCCACGCCTGGATCGGCTGGGCCGCCTGGTAGAACGTGAGGTGCCGCCCGCTCGAATAGCTGAGCGCCGTCACCGAAAGCGCGTGCAGCAGGCGCGCCTCGAGCATCTGTTCGATCCGGTGGAAACTCAGCTCGCGCTGCAGCAGATGCGCGAGCGGCGCGTTGTCGAGCAACCCGCGCGGCGAGCGGCGTGCCGCCCAGCCGAAGGTCATCGCCGCGAGCCAGCGTGCGCCGGCGGCCGCGATGCCGAGCCAGTCGGTGCGATACACGTAGTCGGCGCGCAACGGCTCCCAGAATTCGAGCAGGCGCCGCACGCCATGGGAAAAGTCGTCCGCGTGGCTCGCGATCGACGTCGCGTTGATCGCGCCGGCCGACGAGCCGCACACGACCGCGAACGGCAGCGTGTGCCGCTGCGGATCGGCCTCGCGCGCGATCTCGGCCAGCGCCTTCAGCACGCCGACCTGATAGGCGGCACGTGCGCCGCCTCCCATCAGAACGAGCGCGAGCCGCATGATCGACCTGCTACCTGCGCCGCGTCACGTCGAGCGCTTCGGCGGACGG
>NZ_JAAGPG010000727.1:0-246 GCF_017104665.1 Burkholderia sp. Se-20378
GGCGGTGTACTGGTGGTAGGTGGGCGCGGTGGAGAGGAGGCGGGCGGACGAAGGGGGGGCGGGAGGGAACTGGGGGGGGAGGTAGACAGGGATAGTTAGAAACGGGAGCAAGGTGCGGGTCAGGGGGAGATGGACCGTAGGTGGGTCGTGTGCGCTCAAAGAAGGCATGGCAGAGCGGGGATAGAGTAAAAGGTGCTGGACAAGGCGAGGTGGTTTTTTTTTTTTTTTTTTTTACTGATGCGGCGT
>NZ_JAAGPG010000728.1:0-3232 GCF_017104665.1 Burkholderia sp. Se-20378
TCCGACGCCGTCCTGCGCCTGAGCATTGGAATCGGCGACGTACGGGTAGCCGAGGCTCTTGACGGCCTCGACGAACAGGTCGCACAACGGGGCGGGCAGGATCGGGTCGGTCACGATCAGCGGCCCGTTGCGGCCGCGATAGCGATCGTCGCCGGGCCCGATCCGCGTTTCCGCCTTCTTGAAGAACGGCAGCACGTCGTCGTAACTCCAGCCCGGATTGCCCAGCGCGGCCCAGTCGTCGAAATCGCCGTGCTGGCCGCGGTTGTAGACCATCCCGTTGATCGAACCCGAGCCGCCCACGACCTTGCCCTGCGTCAGCTCGATCGTGCGGCCGTCGGTGCCGGCGATCGGGCCGCTGCGAAAGCGCCACACGAGCTTGTCGTTGAACAGGTTCTTGATGTAGCCGGCCGGGATGTGGATGAACGGGTTGGTATCGGGCGGGCCGGCTTCGAGCACGCACACCGTATGGCCCGCTTCGGCCAGGCGCGCGGCCACCACGCTGCCGCCGCTGCCCGCGCCGACCACCACGTAGTCGAAGGTCTCGGTCATCGATCAGGCATCCAGATTGAAATTGACGGTTTTCAGTTCGGTAAACGCTTCGATCGTCGACCAGCCGCCTTCACGTCCCGTGCCCGATCGCTTGATGCCGCCGAACGGCGCGTTCGGAATGCTGGCAAAGCCGTTGACGCCGATCGCGCCGCTCTTGACTGCACGTGCGACGCGGAATGCGCGGCTCACGTCCGTGGTGTACACGCAGCCCGCCAGCCCGTACGCGCTGTCGTTGGCGATGCGGATCGCTTCCTCCTCGGTGTCGAACGGAATCACCGACAGCACGGGGCCGAAGATTTCCTCCTGCGCGATCGTCATGTCGTTGCTCACGTTGGCGAAGAGGGCCGGCTCGACCCAGTTGCCGTTGCGGAATTCGCCACCCGGCGCGCGGCCGCCGGCCAGCAGCGTCGCGCCTTGCTGCCGGCCGCTTTCGACGTAGTCGAGCACGCGTGCCTGGTGGCGCCGGGAAATCATCGGCGCCGACGTGGTGGCCGCGTCGAACGGATCGCCGAACCGCACCTTCTGCAACTGTTCCTGCGCGTGGTGCAGGAACTCGTCCATGATCGAGCGATGCACGACCGCGCGCGACGGCGTGGAGCAGACCTGTCCCGACAGGAACGTGGAGCACAGCCCCATCAGCGCGTGCGCGGTGGTCTGCACGCTGCGCGTGTCGGGAAAGACGAGCGCCGCGCTCTTGCCGCCCAATTCCAGCGACAGGCGCTTCATCGTCGGCGCACTCGCGATCATGATTTTTTCGCCGACGACCGGGCTGCCGGTGAAGGTCACCTTGTCGACGCCGGCGTGCGCGGTGAGGGCGCTGCCCGTTTCGACGCCGCCGGTCACGAAGTTGAACACGCCGGGCGGCAAGTCGCTGTCGGCGATGATCTGCGCGAGTCGGGCCACGGCGAGGTTGGTGAGCTCCGACGACTTGACGATCACGGTGCAGCCGCAGGCCAGCGCCGGCGCCACCTTCATCGCGAACGTCAGCACGGGGCCGTTGTACGGCAGCACGGCCGCGACCACGCCGACCGGGTCGCGGAAGGTCATGTACTGCATGTTCGACGCACCGGAGAAGATCGGCAGCGTGTCGCCGTTTATCTTGTCGATCCAGCCGAGGAAGTGATCGAAGACGTCGGCGGCCGACTTGGCGGAGACGCGCGAATTTCGGCTGAACGCGTACGGAATGCCGTTGTCGAGCGTTTGCAGCCGCGCGATTTCTTCCTCGGCCGCATACAGGCGCTCGACGATCGGCTGCAGCAGGCGCTTGCGGTCCTGCGCGCGCATGCGCGGCCACGGACCTTCGTCGAATGCCTTGCGCGCCGCGGCCACGGCCAGCTCCACGCCTTGCGCGCCGGCGTCGGCGAAGCTGGTCATGACTTCGTTCGTGCAGGGGTTGAGCTGGTCGAAACGCGCGTCGGGCCAGTCCAGCCATTGTCCATCGATGAAAAGGCGCCCGGGGCGGACGTTCAAGCGGTCGAGATGGGAAACGAGACTGAGCATGGAATCGGAACCTGAGCGTTATTTGGGCACGCCGGTGAACACGTAGTCGCCTTCCGGATCGCGGGTAATCCGCCCGAACGACGGTGAACAGAAATGCGTGCAGGTGAACAGCGTCTTGCTGCCGTCGAGGCGCGACAGCAACGCGTGCCGCGTGGCCGACGACTGCGCGTGGTCGTGGTCGAGGATCTGCGCCATGTCCGGCCTGGCAACCTGCACCGGGTGATGCATGGCGTCGCCGGCGATGATGAAGGTCTCGGTGCCGGCGTCGATCTCGATCGCGATGTGGCCGATGGTGTGTCCCGGCGCGGAGAACACCGAGATCCCGTCGCCGAGGTCGGTGTCGCGATCGATGAAGTTCGCGAGGCCCGCATCGACGACGGGCTGGATGGATTCGTGGAACGACAGGTCCTGCGCGCGGTACATCGCGTCGTCCGGGTTGCCCTGTTGCGCGGCGTCGAACTCCTGCTTGCCGAAGTGGTACTTCGCATGGGGGAAGGTGGGCAGCCACCGGCCGTCCTGCTTGTAGGTGTTCCAGCCGACGTGATCGAAATGCAGGTGCGTGCACAGCACGTCGGTGACCGCATGACGGTCGATGCCCGCTTCCTCGAGCGTCGCCAGGAATTCGAGCTGCAGACCGGAGAACGCATCGAAGCCGGCGGTGTCCTTGTCGTTCCCGACGCAGGTGTCCACCACCAGCAGGCGCGCACCGGTCTTGACGATGAAGCACTGGCTGACGGCGCGCATGCCGTGATCGTCGTCGACGTAGGGCGGCTTCATCCACGGAATGGTTTTCAGCAGGTCGGGCGTGGCGTCGGGCAGCAAGGTTTCCAGAATCCGGCTGATGTCCATTTCGACGATCTGCACGACTTCCGCATGGCCGATCCGCGAGCGAATGGTATGCAGCAACGGCATGGCGTGTCTCCTCGGTGATTATTCGACGGACGCCCCCGGCTGAAGGACGTCCTGGCGGATCGGGGCCCGGTGCATGCGTGAAGGAGGCCGTCCGTCCATTGGTTGTCGATTGCATCACATGGCATGCGGTTGTCGAGTCGTTTTACCCGTGCCGCCGACCGACCAGTTGCGCGCGCAGGTGCTGAACCAGATGGTGCTCGAGCGTATCCAGGTGCAGAAAGCCAAGGACGACGGGATCCGCATCGACGACGCGACCGTGCAGTCCACGCTG
>NZ_JAAGPG010000729.1:0-3366 GCF_017104665.1 Burkholderia sp. Se-20378
GCCGCCCGCAAAGGCGCCGACACGCGGCCGCTGCAGCGCGAGCCCGCGCTCCGGGCCGCGGCCCGACAGCACGCCGAGCTGCAGCTGCGCAAGCTTGATCTGCTCGTCGTTCAGCGCGATCTGCGCGAGCAACTTGCTGCGCTTGATCGATGCGTCGCTCGCGTCGTATGCATTGTCGAGCCCGCGCGCGGTGCGCTCGCGCAGCACGGTCGTCACGCGCTGGCTGACCTTCAGCTTCTGCTGCAACAGCTCCTGCGTCGCATACGCCTGATCGAGCTGGCAGTACACGGTGACGATCGCCACCGCCAGCGTGAGCCGCACCTGCTCGGCCTCGACCCGCGCCGCTTCGCGCAGCGACATCAGGCTCTTCGTCGCGGCGCGGTTCTTCCCCCACAGGTCGAGCTGGTAGGTCAGCCCGACGAACACCGACGACGGCGAGGTGTTCGGATCGCCGAAAATTTCGACGGGTACGCGATAGCCGCTGACCGACACGTTGGCAACGTCGTCGCCCGGCTTCGGCATCCGCGCGCGGCTGACCGTCGCGCCGGCCGTGCCCGTCAGCCCCGTCAACGAATCGAACTGCTGAAGCTGCGCCTGCGCGATCCGCAGCCGCGCCTGCGCGACCTGCACGTCGGGGTTGTTTTGCGATGCCTCGGCGACCAGCGCGTCGAGTTGCGGATCCTTCAACTGCTTCACCCAGTCGGGCGCGGGCCACGCGCCGTTCACGCCGGGGCCGGCCGTGTGCGCGAGCGCATCGTCGGCCGGCGCGTGCAACGACAGCGACGGCAGGAAGCCCGACGGCACGCATCCGCTCAACGCCAGCGACACCGCCGCTGCGACGATCATCGCCGAGCCGTTCTTTACGCTACGCGCCGGACACGCTGCTTGTTTCACACGCCGCATCGCGCCCCTCATCCCTGCTGAATGCGCTGCGCACGCGCGGCCAGGCGCGGCCGCGTGCGTTCGAGCGGGCCGAGCCGGCCGAACAGGCCGTCCGCGACGCCGAACAGGATGCCGGCGAGCTTCGCGCGCTTGTCGCGTTCGACGAGCGCGATCTGCACGATCTGCCACACGGTCAGCAGGTTCGGCACGATCGCCACCGGAAAGCGCAGCCCGTACTGCATCCCGAGCTGCACCGCATTGCGTGCGCTGTAGTAGCGCCGTTGCCACGAGTGATTCATCGACGTCATTTCAAAAGGGCCGATCGCGTGACGCTGCTTCGCGCCGATCCGGTGCGGCAGCACCAGCGACGGCACGACATAGAGCGGCACGTTGCGCGACAGTGCGCGAAAACTGTATTCGGTATCGACGTGATCGATGAACAGCGTCTCGTCGAAACGGCCGAGCACGTCGAACGCGTCGCGCGACACGACGCAGCCCGACGAGATCAGGAACGCGCAGCGCTGCAGCGGCGCACCCGGCTCGATGCGCAGGCGGCGCAGCCCGATCCCGTTGGTCGACAGTTCGGGCAGGAAGCTGCGCGCGTTCTCGTCGAAGATGCGCGGGCCGGCCAGGAACGCGCGCCCGCCAAGCCCCGCGCAGACATCGCGCATCGCCGGGAAATACGCGGCCGGCACCGACGAATCCTGGTCGAACAGCGCGACGGCATCGATGCGATCGCGAAACAGCGCGGCAAGCCCCGCGTTGTACGCGCCCGCGATCCCGCCGCGATTGCCGTGATGCAGCAGCGCGATGCCTTCGCGCGCGCACAGCTCGCGAGCCCGTGCATCGGGCTGCGGCGTGTTGTCGACGACGAGCAGCGCATCGCACGCGTGCCGCCATGCGCCGAGCGCGTCGAGCTGCGCATCGCTCGGGTGATACAGGATCACAAGTGCGCCGAGTGTCGTCATGTTCCTCTCCTCAATGCCCGAACGACGCCGCCGCGCCGCGCTTCGGCCGCGTCAGCCACATCATTGCCGCGAGTGCGAGACACGTCATGCTCGCCATCCAGAACATGTCGTTGGTCGCCATCATGTAGGCCTGCTGCATCACGACCTGGTGCAGCGTCGTCAGCTCGCGCACGCCGTCCACGCCCATCGCGTTCAGCGTGTGCACGAAGCGCTGCGTGTTCGCCGATGCATGCGTGACGGATTGCGACACGACGTCGTAGTGATAGGTCGCGCGGTTGTCCCACAGCGTCACGCTCATCGCGGTGCCGAATGCGGCCGACAGCGTGCGCAGGAAGTTCGACAGGCTCGACGCGGCCGCGAGCCGGTCATCCGGAATGCGCGACAGCGTCGCGGCGGTCAGCGGAATGAAGAAGCACGGCAACCCGATCCCCTGGATCAGCCCCGGCGCGGCGATCTGCGCGAACGTCATCTTCAGCGTGAAATGCGCATCCCATGCGAGCACGGCCGCGAACACGAGGAAGCCGAAAGTCGCGAGCACGCGCGCGTCGAAGCGATGCGCATGGAGCCCGACGAGGATCGAGAACACCAGCGCGAGGACACCGAGCGACGCCGTGGCGAGCCCCGCGTGAAACGCGTTGTAGCCCATCACGGCCTGCATCCACAGCGGGAACACGACGCCGACCACCGAAAAGCTCATCATCCCGAGCGAGATGATCAGCACGCAGAACGAGAACGTGCGATCGCGGAACAGGCTGAGATCGACGACGGGATGCGCCTCGCCCGCTTCCCAGATCAGCAGCGACACGATCGAGAGCCCCGCTACCACCGCGAGCGTGACGATCAGCGGCGAGCCGAACCAGCCGCGATCGTGGCCGAGATCGAGCATCGCCTGCAGCGAGCCGACGCCGATCACGAGCAGCACGATGCCCGGCACGTCGATCGGGCCGGCTTCGCCGCGTTGCGCATCGGGGCGCAGCATCGCGGTGCAGACCGCGAACGAGAACAGCCCGATCGGCAAGTTGATCAGGAAGATCCACGGCCACGAGAAGTTGTCGACGATCCAGCCGCCGACCACCGGCCCGAAGATCGGCGCGAGCAGCACCGTCATCGCCCACAGCGCGAGCGCGATCGTGCGCTTGTCCGGCGGGAACGTGCGCAGCAGGATCGTCTGCGACAGCGGCACCATCGGCCCTGAAAACAGCCCCTGCAGCGCGCGGCAGATCACGAGCACATGCAGGTCGCGCGCGAGCCCGCACAGCAGCGACGTCAGCGTGAACAGCAGCACCGCACCGACGAACAGCCGCAACTCGCCGACGCGGCGCGCGAGCCAGCCGGTCAGCGGCACCGCGATCGCGGCCGCGACCGAATACGAGCTGATCACCCACGTGCCCTGGCTGTTCGAGACGCCGAGACTGCCGGAGATCGCCGGCACCGCGACGTTCGTCACGGTCGAGTCGAGCACCTCGATGAAGGTCGCGAGCGACAGCGCGAACGTCAGCAGCGCGAGCCGGATGAA
>NZ_JAAGPG010000730.1:0-3057 GCF_017104665.1 Burkholderia sp. Se-20378
CCCGGGTTCGCGGCCTGCGCATCGGGCGTGTCGCCGTTGGCCGCCGCGGCCGATTCGGGAAGCTCCCAGACGCCCGTGCGATCCGCGTGTTCCTTCGCGAGCATCACGTCGTGCTGCCGCTCGAGCGCGCGCACGAGCGCGACCGCCTGCGCGGGGCTGCCGGCCGCGAGCACCTCGTCGGCGGCGATCCGCCATTCCGGATCGCGCTTCAGTTGCAGCGCGAACGCGAGCAGCGCCTTGCCGTAGATCGTGTTGGTCGTGCCGTTCGCGATCTCCGCGAACACGCGCACCGCGTCGTCGAAGTTGCCGAGCGCGACGTGCAGCATGCCGTCGAACATGTCGGCGGCGGGCAGTTGCGGCGCGAGTACGCGCAGCGCGTCGATCAGCAGGCCCATGTCGTAGGGATCGGCGGCCGGGCCGTCGAGCGCGCCGCCGAGCGCGAGGCTCGCGGCGTCGATCAGTTCGTTCAGCGCCGCTTGGTTGCATCGCAGATAGGTCGGCCGGGATTCGTCCATGGTGTGCGCTCCGTGTCGCCGCGCGAGCGGCGCATGTCGTTGAGGAAATGGCGTATGGAGCGCAAGGTAGCAGCGCGCCGCGCCCGCCCGGCCGCCGATGCGAAGTGCGCGCGTGCGACGCGAAGCGCCATGCGCGCTTCGCGCGGGACGGCGCCGCTTCGGGTGGGCGCGCGCGGCCGCCGCCGCGTGCCGCTAACGTACGCGCCATGTCCGACTCTCGACAGGAACGGCGGCGATGGCCGAAGAGAAAACCGAAGAACCCTCCGAACGGAAGCTGAAGAAGGTCCGCGAGAAGGGCCAGGTCGCAAAGAGCAAGGACGTCGCGGACGCGGTGACGCTGGCCGCGGCGATCGGCGTGCTGACGGCGGGTGAATCGATGCTGACCGGCGGCCTGTCGCGCACGATCCGCACCGCGCTCGATTTCGTGAATGGCGAACGCACGCCGCAGGCGACGCTGTCCGCGCTGCACGACCTCGCCGCGAGCGCCGCGTTGACGATGCTGCCGTTCGTCGTCGCCGCGATCGTCGCGGGCATCGTGTCGCAGGCGCCGCAGGCGGGTTTCATGATCACGCTCGAGCCCGTGATGCCGAAGTTCGACGCGATCAATCCGATGGCGGGCATCAAGAAGATCTTCTCGATGAAGTCGCTGCTCGAGCTCGTGAAGATGATCGTCAAGGCGATCGTGCTCGCGTGCGTGATCTGGAAGATGATGATGTCGCTGTTTCCACTGGTCGTCGCGAGCGTGTACGAGGCGACGCCACAGTTGTCGCGTGTGCTGTGGACCGTGCTGATGAAGCTGCTCGGCGTCGTCGCGATCGTCGTCACGGTGTTCGCGGCGGCCGACTACAAGATCGCGCGCATGATGTTCATGCGCGACAACCGGATGACGAAGGAAGAGGCGAAGCGCGAGAACAAGGAGAGCGAGGGCGATCCGCACACGAAGGGCGAGCGCCGCCGGCTCGCGCGCGAGATCGCGACGAGCGCGCCGGCGCGGCAGAAGGTCGGCCAGGCGAACGTGCTCGTCGTCAACCCGACGCATTACGCGATCGCGATCCGCTATGCGCCCGACGAGTATCCGCTGCCGCGGGTGATAGAGAAAGCCGTCGACGACGGCGCGCTCGCGCTGCGCCGCCACGCGCACGCGCTCGGCGTGCCGATCGTCGGCAATCCGCCCGTCGCGCGCGCCCTGTACCGCGTCGAGCGCGACGCGGCGATTCCCGAAGAACTGTTTGAAACGGTGGCCGCGATCCTGCGCTGGGTCGAGTCGGTCGCGGGCGCGCGCACCGACGCCGCCGTTCCCTCCGAGAGGTCGTCATGACGCTGAAAACCCTCAAACTCCCCGCCGGCGGCGAGGTCGGCATCACGGCGCTGGTCGTCGCGATCGTCTCGCTGATGATCCTGCCGCTGCCACCCGAGGTGATCGACGTGCTGCTCGGCATCAACATCGCGATCAGCGTCACGCTGCTGATGGTGACGATGTACGTCGGCAGCATCGTGTCGCTGTCGGTGTTTCCGTCGGTCCTGCTGTTCACGACGCTGTACCGGCTGTCGCTGAACATCGCGTCGACGAAGTCGATCCTGCTGCACGCGAACGCGGGCGACATCATCGAGAGCTTCGGCGAGCTCGTCGTCGGCGGCAATCTCGTCGTCGGCCTCGTCGTGTTCCTGATCATCACGACCGTGCAGTTCATCGTGATCGCGAAGGGCTCGGAGCGCGTTGCCGAAGTCGGCGCGCGCTTCACGCTCGACGCGATGCCCGGCAAGCAGATGAGCATCGACGCGGACCTGCGCGCGAACATCCTGACGCCCGACGAGGCGCGCCGCAAGCGCGCGACGCTCGCGAAGGAGAGCCAGTTGCACGGCGGGATGGACGGGGCGATGAAGTTCGTCAAGGGCGATGCGATCGCGGGGCTCATCATCACGCTCGTCAACATCGTCGCAGGCATCGCGATCGGCGTGATGTATCACGGGATGACGGCCGGCGAAGCGGCGAACCGCTTCTCGATCCTGTCGGTCGGCGACGCGATGGTGTCGCAGATTCCGTCGCTGCTGATCTCGGTCGCGGCCGGCGTGATGATCACGCGCGTCGCGGACGATCACGACGAAGGCGAAGGCACGTCGCTCGGCTCCGAGATCGCGAAGCAGCTCGGCGGCAGCTTTCGCGCGCTGTACTTCGCGTCGGTGCTGCTGATCGGCTTCGCGGCGGTGCCGGGCTTTCCGGCGGCGCTGTTCGTGCTGCTGTCGGCGATTCTCGCGTTTTCCGGCTACCGGCTGCAGAAGGGCGCGCGCCGCACGACCGCGCGCGGCGAGCCGGTGATCGCGCTGCAGCGCGCGGGTGCGAAAGGCAGCACGCCGTCGATCCTGCCGCGCGCGCCGCTTTTCACGTGCGCGATCGGCGTGCGGGTGTCGCCGGATCTCGTCGCGCGGCTCGCGCCCGCCGCGCTCGATTGCGCGTTCGACGAGGAGCGAGCGAAGCTGCAGGAAGAACAGGGGCTGCCGTTTCCTGGCATCACGCTGTGGACCAGCGACGCGCTGCCCGAAG
>NZ_JAAGPG010000731.1:0-248 GCF_017104665.1 Burkholderia sp. Se-20378
TGGCCGTGTCATTAAAAAAAAAAAAAAAAAAAAACACAATATAGACACCACACAAGGATAACACGCATACACAAAAACACACAACGACTGACAGTATATGTACGTAACAGCACATGTGATAACAGTCGATTCATAAACAACTAAATACTACAAATAAAGACGCAGACCAAATACACCTCACATGTTCCAATAGTCACGTATCACGCTACATATACGCAACCATACATGCATACCATAACAGCAAGCCA
>NZ_JAAGPG010000732.1:0-3402 GCF_017104665.1 Burkholderia sp. Se-20378
TACGATGTGCAACTGCCGCGCCTGCGCATCGATCAGTTGCCGCGTGAGCGCGACCTGCTGCGCGAGCGACGCGCGCAGGATCGCGGTCGCGACGACATTGCCCGCGAGCATCAGGCGCGCAGCGTCGAGCGTGTACGCCTGGTAGTCGACCTGCGCGCGCAGTGCTTCGAGCGCGCGCCGGTTGCCGCCGAACACGTCGAGCACGTACGACACGCTCACCGACGCGTCATAAAGCGTGAATGGCCCCGGGCTGGGCACGTTGGCGGGCAGGCCGAATGCGGTCGTGTCGACTCGCTGGCGCGTGGCGGACAGGTTCGCGTCGATGCTCGGCAACATCGTCGCGCCGGTTTCGGCCGCATGGTTCTGCCGCGCTTCGTCGAGCCGCGCACGGGCCTCGGCAAGCGTCGGGCTGTTGTGCCACGCGGTATCGACGAGCCGGTTCAGTGGTTCAGAGCCGAACTGCGTCCACCAGTGCTGCGGGGTATGCGCGGCCGATGCGAACGTCTGCGCGTCGCCGGTCGGGCCGGCGGTGGCGGCCGTCGTCGCGGGCGGCTCGTCGCGCGTGTAGTGCTGCGTGGCCGGTGCATCCGGCGCGTGGAAATCCGGCCCGACCGCGCATCCGGCGACGAGCAGCGCGGCGGCGGCCAGTGTGCAGCCATGCGCGGCGTGGGAGGGGCGACGCGAAGCCGATTTCATCGTGCGGCGCCTAATCGAGCGTACGCCGGTAGAACCGCAGCGCGACGCTCATCACGACGACGGTGAACAGCGCGACCGGCCACACGGATGGCCACAGGTCGCTCCAGCCGTTGCCTTTCAGCAGGATGCCGCGCACGAGGCGGTTGAAGTAGGTGAGCGGCAGCAGGTTGCCGATGAATTGCGCCCACTTCGGCATCCCGGCGAACGGGAACATGAAGCCGGACAGCAGGATGTTCGGCAGGAAGTAGAACACCGCGAGCTGCATCGCCTGCAACTGGTTCTGCGCGAGCGACGACAGCGTGATGCCGACCGTCAGGTTCGCGGCGATGAACAGCAGCGCGGACAGGTAGATCGCGAACACACCGCCGACGAACGGCACGTCGAACACGAACCGCGCCGCGACGACGATGATCGATACCTGGATCAGCCCGATCAGCACGTACGGAACGATCTTGCCCGTCATCACCTCGAGCGGCCGCACGGGCGTCGCGAGCAGGTTCTCCATCGTGCCGCGCTCGCGTTCGCGGGTGATCGCGAGGCCCGTCATCATCACCATCGTCATCGTCAGGATCACGCCCATCAGGCCCGGCACGACGTTGTACTGCGTGATGCCCTCGGGGTTGTACAGCCGGTGCAGTACGACGTCGAACGCGGCCGGGCGGCCGTTCAGGTAGGCGAGCGGGCCCGTCAGGTCCTTGTCCGCGACCGGCTGCACGAGGCCCGGCAGCGCGCCGATCGCCGACGCGGTCGCGACGGGATCGGTCGCGTCCGCCTCGACGAGCAGCGACGGACGCTCGCCGCGCAGCAGCCGCCGCGAGAAATCGGCCGGCACGTTCAGCACGAACTGCACGTCGCCGCGGGCGAGCGCATGCCGGCCGGCCGCTTCGTCGGGCAGCGTCTCGACGATGTCGAAGTACGCGGAATTGCGCATCGCGGCGACGAAGCTGCGCGCGAACGGGCTCGCGTCGGCGACGATCACCGCGGTGGGCAGGTGCTTCGGATCGGTGTTGATCGCGAAGCCGAACAGCGTGAGCTGGATGATCGGCACGCCGACGATCATCGCGAACGTCACGCGGTCGCGTCGCAACTGCAGGAATTCCTTCAGCACGATGCTCCACCAGCGCGCGACGGAAAACGAGTCGCGCAGGCGCGCCCACGCGTTCATG
Organism: Burkholderia sp. Se-20378; assembly: GCF_017104665.1. Lineage (NCBI taxonomy): Bacteria > Pseudomonadati > Pseudomonadota > Betaproteobacteria > Burkholderiales > Burkholderiaceae > Burkholderia > Burkholderia sp. Se-20378. Next base: position 1,863 of record NZ_JAAGPG010000732.1, read on the forward strand.
ACGACGCTCCGGCGGGCGGCGCGGATGCGCGGCCCATCATATAGATGAAGACGTCCTCGAGCCCGGTGTCGATCGGCGCGACCTGCAGCGCGGCCGGCCCGTCAGCTTGGGTCGCGACCTGCGCGAGCGTCGCGTCGAGCTGCGCGCGATCGCGGCCGCTCACATGCAGCGCCGAGCCGAACACGACCGTCTGGTCGACGCCCGGCATCGTGCGCAGCCGCGCGGACAGTTCACTCAGATGCGCACCGGTGATCGCGCGGGTCGCGAGTCCCTGCGATGCGACGATCTCCGCCGACGTGCCCTGCGCGAGCAACTCGCCGTACGCGATGTACGCCAGCTTGTGGCAGCGCTCGGCCTCGTCCATGTAATGGGTGCTGACGAGCACCGAGATCCCTTGCGCGGCCAGCCGGTGCAGTTCTTCCCAGAAGTCGCGGCGCGCGGCCGGATCGACGCCGGCTGTCGGCTCGTCGAGCAGCAGCAGCGCCGGCTCGTGCAGCATGCAGGCGGCCAGCGCGAGGCGCTGCTTCCAGCCGCCCGACAGCGCGCCCGTGAGCTGGTCCGCGCGGCTCGCGAGGCCGAGCCCGTCGAGTGCGCGTGCGACGGCCGCCTTGCGGTCGGGCATCCCGTACACACGTGCGACGAAGTCGAGGTTCTCGCGGATCGACAGGTCTTCCCAGTACGAGAAGCGCTGCGTCATGTAGCCGACGCGCCGCTTGATCTGCGCGCTGTCGCGCACGATGTCGTAGCCGAGGCAGGTGCCGCTGCCCGAGTCGGGCGTGAGCAGCCCGCACATCATCCGGATCGACGTGGTCTTGCCGCTGCCGTTCGGCCCGAGAAAGCCGAAGATCTCGCCGCGCGCGACGCGCAGCGACACGTCCTTCACGACGTGCTTGTCGCCGAAATGCTTGTTCAGGCGATCGACGTCGATCGCATACGGGGCCGGCGGCACGTTCATGGCACCCTCACGGCGACGGGCTGGCCCGGATGCAGCTTCGGCGCGTCGGCGACGGCGGGGCGCGCCTCGATCATGAACACGAGCTTGGTCCGGCTCTCGTTGCTGTAGATCACGGGCGGCGTGTATTCGGCCTCGCTCGACACGTAGGTGATGCGCGCGGGCACGTCGGCCGCACAGCCGTCGCAGTGGATCGCGACCGTGCGCCCCGGCGCGAGCGATGCAACGGCGGCCTCGGGAACGAAGAAGCGCACCTTCAGGTTTTGCGGCGGCAGCATCTGCACGACCGGATTGCCGGCCTGCACCCATTCGCCGACGCGGTACAGCGTGTCGTACACGCGCCCGGCGGCGGGCGAGGCGACGCGCTTCTGGTCGAGTTTCCATTGCGCCTCGGCGACGGCCGCCTGCGCGGCGTCGACCTGCGCGGCCTGCGCGGAGACCGGAAGAGCGTCGTGTAGGGGAAGCGCGTGCGCAAGCGTGTAGAGCTCGGTGTCGGCCGCCTGCTTCAGACAGATCTAAAGTCCCTTCCAGTCCACGCAGTTGCTCGCACAATCACATAGTGTCGATCCGTAGCTCATCTGGTCCACC
>NZ_JAAGPG010000733.1:0-3461 GCF_017104665.1 Burkholderia sp. Se-20378
GGCAACACGGCAACACGGCAACACGGCAACACGGCAACACGGCAACACGGCAACACGGCAACACGGCAACACGGCAACACGGCAACACGGCAACACGGCCCGGTTGACACCGGGCCGCGCCATTCAATCCACCTTCACTTTCTCCCATCCGCCGACCTGCGGGGCTGCACAGGCGCGCAAGCACTCGATCGTCGCGGCCACGGCCGCGCGATTCGCGTTGTCGGGGTGCCAGTACATCGACACCGCGCCCTGGCCTTCGAGCTGCATCGGCAGGATCCGGATCGCGTTCAATTGCGCGAAGCGCTGCGCAGCACGATACGACGCGACACCGAGCAGGTCGGTGTTGTTCAGCAGCGTGAGGTTGAGGATCGACGAATTCGATTCGACGCAATGCGGTGGCCGCACGCGGCCGGCGGCCGACAGCGCGGCCTCCAGCGCGTTGTGCACGGGCGTGCCCGACGGCCACACGATCCACGAGTAGGCGAGCACGTCGTCCCAGCCGACCGACGCCGCGCCTGCGAGCGCATGGTCGGGCCGTGCGACGAACACGACCGGATCGACATACAGCGCTTCGGCGTGGAGCAGCGGATCGACGGATGTCGACCCCGAACGGCCCACGACGATATCCAGTTCGCTGCGCGCGAGCTGCGGCATCAGCTGGTTCATCGTGCTTTCGGTCATTCGAACCTGCGCGCGCGGCATCCGTTTCAGCAGTTGCGACACCGCGAGCGGCACCGTGTCGGCCGCCGCCACGCCCGACGTGCCGATCGTCACAAGACCGCTGCCGCCTTCCCGCAACGCGGCCATGTCGTCGCGCGCGACGTCGAGCTGCGCTTCGACGCGGCGCGCGTGCTCGATCAGCGCTTCGCCGTACGGCGTCGGCCGCAGGCCGCGCGCATGGCGCTCGAACAGCGGCAGCCCGACATCCTCCTCCAGTTCCTTCAGCCATTTCGATAGCGCTGGCTGCGTGGTCGCGAGGGCGACCGCCGACTGGCTCAGATTGCCGGTGCCGGCAAGGCTCAACAGTACCTGCAGATGCCGCAGTCGCAGCCGGTGGGTCCAGTCCATCGCATGCCTCGTCGCGAGTAGGTATATCCAGAATTATATGGATCAGATGATTTGACCATTTTACCGGGTATGTCTGGGTCGAATATAAATCAGCTAACGGACTGCCGTATGGTCCTCGCCCCGACATAGCGCCGACGCCGATCGGCCGACTCCAAGGAGACATCATGACGACCCACCCGGACGCGTCGCGCGCCGCCTACTACGCACGGATCGCCGAGCAACGCCTGGCGCCGCTGTGGGAATCGCTGCACAACCTCGTGCCGAAATCCCCGCAGCCGGCCGCGCAGGCCGCGATCTGGAAGTACGCGCAGGTGCGCGACCTCGTGATGCAGGCCGGCAGCGTGATCAGCGCGGAAGAAGCCGTGCGCCGCGTGCTGGTGCTGGAGAACCCGGGGTTGCCGGGCAAGTCGAGCATGACGCCGACCCTGTATGCGGGCCTGCAACTGATCCTGCCGGGCGAGATCGCGCCGAGCCACCGGCATACGCAGTCGGCGCTGCGCTTCATCGTCGAAGGGTGCGGCGCGTGGACGGCCGTGAACGGCGAGCGCACGACGATGCATCCGGGCGACTTCATCATCACGCCGTCGTGGGCGTGGCACGACCACGGCAACCCGTCCGAGGACGAGGGTGGCGAACCGGTCGTGTGGCTCGACGGGCTCGACATTCCGCTGCTCGCGAACCTCGACGCAGGCTTCGCAGAGAACTACCCGGAAGCCGTGCAGCCCGTGAATCGCCCGGAAGGCGACAGCCTTGCGCGCTTCGGTCACAACATGGTGCCGGTGCGGCATCGCGTGAGCGATCCGACGTCGCCGGTGTTCAGCTATCCGTATGCCCGCACTCGCGAAGCGCTCGACGCGCTGTACCGGAACGGCGAGCTCGACGCGTGGGACGGCGTGAAGCTGCGCTACGTGAACCCCGCGACGGGCGGCTGGCCGATGCCGACGATCGCCACCTTCATGCAGTTCCTGCCTGCCGGTTTCGACGGCCGCACGTACCGCAGCACCGACGCGACGATCTACTGCGTCGTCGAAGGCAGCGGCACCGCGCACATCGGCGGCAACGCATTCGATTTCGAGCCGCACGACATTTTCGTCGCGCCGTCGTGGGCGCCCGTGCGGCTGTCTGCGTCATCCGACAGCGTGCTGTTCAGCTATTCCGATCGGCCCGTGCTGTCCGCGCTGAACCTGCTGCGCGAAGCGCGCGACTGACGCCGGCCGCTTTCAACGATTCGTTTCCCGTTTCCCGTGCGTTGCCGCCGCGGCGCACCCCCCTTCATTCGTCATTACGCTGGAGCCATTCATGACTTTCGTTTTCCCGCCTGAAGCGCCCGTGGCGCTCCCCGTCGCCGGTAGCGACGCGCAGTTCGCGGTACGCCGCGTCTATTGCGTCGGCCGCAACTACGCGGCTCATGCACGCGAAATGGGCTTCGATCCCGATCGCGAGCCGCCGTTCTTCTTCTGCAAGCCGGCCGATTCGATCGTGCCGGTCGCCTACGGCGAAACGCTTGATCTCGCGTATCCGTCGCAGACGCAGAACTATCACTACGAAGCCGAACTCGTCGCGGTGATCGGCAAGGGCGGCTCGGACATCCCGCTCGAGCGCGCGCTCGAACACGTGTGGGGCTATGCGGTCGGCCTCGACATGACGCGCCGCGACCTGCAGATGAAGATGCGCGAGATGGGCCGGCCATGGGAAATCGGCAAGGCATTCGACCGCTCGGCGCCGATCGGGCCTGTGCATCCGGCGAGCGAAGTCGGTCATTTCGAGCAGGGCGGCCTGTGGCTGACCGTCAACGAAGCGACGAAGCAGAGGAGCGACGTGTCGCACCTGATCTGGTCGGTCGCGGAAACGGTGGCCGACCTGTCGAAGTTCTTCCGCCTCGAACCGGGTGACGTGATCTTCACGGGCACGCCCGAAGGCGTCGGCGCGGTGGTCGCGGGCGACGTGATGAAGGTCGGCGTCGAACGGCTCGGCGAACTGACCGTGCGCGTGGTCTGACGCATCTTCCTCGAAAGGCGACATCGTGCAACTGCATAGCTTCTTCAACAGTTCGACGTCCTACCGGGTGCGCATCGCGCTCGCGCTGAAAGGACTGCCGTACGACACGCTGCCGGTGAACATCCGCACCGGCGAGCATCGCGAGGCGGCCTACGTCGCGAACGTGAACCCGTCGGCCGCGGTGCCGGCGCTGGTCGACGGCGATTTCCGTCTCGGGCAGTCGCTTGCGATCCTCGATTACCTCGACCAGATCCAGCCGACGCCTAGACTGATTCCGCTCGAACTGCGCCAACGCGCGCGCGTGCTGGAACTCGCGACGCTGATCGCGTGCGACATCCATCCGGTCAACAACCTGCGCGTGCTGCGTTATCTCGACAGCGAACTGAAGGTCACGC
>NZ_JAAGPG010000734.1:0-3349 GCF_017104665.1 Burkholderia sp. Se-20378
TCGCATTCGCGTCAGGCTTGTCGGCCTTCTCGCCCTTGGCGGCGGCTTTCGCGCCCTTCTTGCCCTTCGCGTTCTTGTCGGCGGCCGGATCGGGCTCGGCCGGGCGCGGCGGAATGTCGTTCTGGTAATGCAGCACGAGCATCTGGCGCGCACCGCGTACGGCGGCGATCGGCGCACAGGTCACGCGCGCGAACGCGGTATCGGCGAGCTTGTCGACACGCACGACCTTCGCGACCGGCAGGCCGGGCGGATAGACGCCGTCGAGGCCGCTCGTGACGAGTTCGTCGCCGACGACGAGATCCGCGCTCGTCGGCACGAAGCGCAGGTCGAGCGAATCGCCCTTCGGCGTGCCGTAGATCACGCTGCGCAGGCCGGTGCGCAGCACCTGCACGGGAATCGCGAGATCGCGGTCGGTGACCAGCGTGACTTCGGATTGGAGCGGGAACACGCGCGTGACCTGGCCGACCACGCCGTTCTCGCTGACGACGGGCGAGCCGTTCTGGATGCCCTGCTGCGACCCCTGGCCGATCACGATCTTCTGCGTGAACGGGTCGCTTGTGTCGTACTGGATCTCGGCCGGCGTCGATTGCGTCGCGATGTGCTGGCGCAGCTCGAGCACCGCGCGCAGGTGCGCGTTCTCCTGCGTGAGCACGGCGGCCTGGTTGGCCTGCGTGGACAGCTGCAGGTTACGCTTGCGGAGGTCGTCGTTCTCGTGGCGCAGCGACGCGCCGGTGACGGCGATGTCGGCCGCGCCCATGAACAGGTCGCGCGGCACGAGCGCGGCACGCTGCAGCGGATAGAGTACGGTGCCGAGCACGCCGCGGACGATTTCGAGCGTGCTGAAGCGCGCGTCCGAGACGAGGAGCGCGATGGCGAGGGCAACGAAGAAGATGAGCCGCGCGAGCGCGGGCGGACCTTGCTTGAAGAGGGGCGGCGGACTGTATTCCATGGTCGGCGCCGGGCGCGAATGATCGGTTAAATGATGCTCAGACGCGCAAACGGCGCGGCGGTTCGTTCTAAACGAGCGAGCCGGCCACGCCGCGGTTGCGTCATGTCAGGAAGACTGCCTGGACGATCACTCGTACGAGAAGATGCTGCCCAGCTTGTCCATGCGCTCGAGCGCCATGCCCGAACCGCGCACGACGCAGGTGAGCGGATCTTCCGCGACGAGCACCGGCAGGCCGGTTTCTTCCGCCAGCAGGCGATCGAGATCGCGCAGCAGTGCGCCGCCGCCCGTCAGCATCATCCCGCGTTCGGCGATGTCGGCGCCGAGTTCCGGCGGCGTCTGTTCGAGCGCGATCTTCACCGACGACACGATCTGGTTCAGCGGATCGGTCAGCGCTTCGAGGATTTCGTTGCTGGAGATCGTGAAGCTGCGCGGAATGCCTTCCGACAGGTTGCGGCCCTTCACTTCCATTTCCTTGACTTCGGAGCCCGGGAACGCGGAGCCGATTTCCTTCTTGATCGCTTCGGCGGTCTGTTCGCCGATCAGCATCCCGTAGTTGCGGCGGATGTAGTTGACGATCGCCTCGTCGAACTTGTCGCCGCCAACGCGCACCGAACCCTTGTACACGATGCCGCCGAGCGAGATCACGCCGACTTCCGTCGTGCCGCCGCCGATGTCGACGACCATCGAGCCGGTGGCTTCCGACACCGGCAGGCCTGCGCCGATCGCAGCGGCCATCGGCTCTTCGATCAGGTAGACCTGCGATGCGCCGGCGCCGTGCGCGGCTTCCTTGATCGCGCGGCGCTCGACCTGGGTCGAGCCGCACGGCACGCAGATGATGATGCGCGGTGACGGCGAGAACATGCGCGACTCGTGGGCCGTCTTGATGAACTGCTTGATCATCTGCTCGGTGACGGTGAAGTCGGCGATCACGCCGTCCTTCATCGGGCGGATCGCCTCGATGTTGCCGGGCACCTTGCCGAGCATCTGCTTGGCTTCCTTACCGACTGCCTGGATGGTCTTCTTGCCGTTGGGGCCGCCTTCCTGGCGGATCGACACGACGGAAGGCTCATCGAGCACGATGCCCTTGCCGCGCATGTAGATCAGGGTGTTTGCGGTGCCGAGGTCGATCGCGAGATCGTTGGAGAAGTAGCTGCGCAAAAAACCGAACATTCAGAATCCTGTTTCGCTCTGGGCCGGCCCTGCATAGCGAGCGCTGAGGGCGGCAGCGGAAAAAATAACAGCCTCGGGAAGCGTGGCGGAAGCGGCCGCCGCGGCGCACGAAGCTGCGAGTGATGTCTACCGGGGATCGCACGATGCACGCACGGCTTGCCGAAGCGGGGCGAAACGGTGCGGGAAAAGGCTACCGGGTTTGGGTCGAACGCGTAATGATACCTTATAATTTCACGGTATTTGAATCGAAACGGGCGGTATTTTTGCCGCTTCGGCCCCGATTTTTGAGGGTGGGATCGCACCCTCCAACCCCCCGCCGCAGTGCTGCTTTTGATGCGCTGCGCAGCCTTGTTTTTCCGGTGATCGCATGGCCCTGACCCTGACCGATGTGAAACGCATCGCGCACCTGGCGCGACTCGAAATGGCCGACGCCGACGCCGAGCACATGCTCGGCCAGCTCAATGAACTCTTCGGCCTCGTCGAGCAGATGCAGGCGGTCGATACCGCCGGCATCGCGCCGCTCGCCCACCCGATCGAACAGATCCAGGAAGTCGCGCAGCGCCTGCGCGACGACGCCGTGACGGAAGTCGTCAATCGCGACGACAACCAGCGTCCGGCGCCGGCCGTCCAGGACGGCCTCTATCTCGTGCCGAAGGTGATCGAGTAAGCATTCGATGACAAGCGCGCTGCCGCCTTTGCGCCGCGCGCCACCCAGAATTCCCAGGAAAACCACTCAATGCACGCAAAAAGCCTGACCGAACTGCGCGCCGCGCTTGCCGCCAAGGAATGCTCGGCCGTCGAGCTCGCGCAGCTCTACCTGAAACGGATCGAAGCCGCGCGCGACCTGAACGCGTTCATTCACGTCGATGCCGATCTGACCCTCGCGCAGGCGAAAGCTGCCGACGCCGAGCTCGCGCGCGGCGCGGGCGGCGCGCTCACCGGCCTGCCGATCGCGCACAAGGATGTCTTCGTCACGCGTGGCTGGCACTCGACCGCCGGCTCGAAGATGCTCGCGAACTACGAGAGCCCGTTCGACGCGACCGTCGTCGCCCGCCTGCAGGCGGCCGGCATGGTCACGCTCGGCAAGACCAACATGGACGAGTTCGCGATGGGCTCGTCGAACGAGAATTCGGCGTTCGGCGCGGTGAAGAACCCGTGGGACACCAACGCGGTGCCGGGCGGCAGCTCGGGCGGCAGCTCGGCCGCCGTCGCCGCGCGCCTCGCGCCGGC
>NZ_JAAGPG010000073.1:0-26220 GCF_017104665.1 Burkholderia sp. Se-20378
ATCATCACGCGTGCCGGACGCGTCATGAATGCGGCGAGCACCGGTTCGTATGCGCGCCGCGCCCAGCCCATCAGGCGGTTCTCCTTCTCCTCGACGCGCTCGCCGATGAACAGCGCGACAGCCGCCGTGCGCCAATGGCGCGCGCCCCTCACGGCCTTCGCCGCCGCCTGCCTGCTGGCCGCCTGCGGCGGCGGCGGCGTCAGCTCGCCGCCGACCAGCAGCAACAGCAACAACCCGAGCACGAGCGGTACGCCGAGCACGAGCGGCACCAGCGGCACGTCGACCGGCACCAAGGGCGTCGTCAGCACGGTTGGCCAGACGGCCACCGACCTCGGCAGCACGGTCGGCAACATCAGCGTGCCGGGTCTCGGCGACGGCGTGACGAAGGGTGTCGGCAGCACGCTCTCCAGCACGGGCACGATCGTCGGCGCAGCCGCCGATGCCGTGAGCAACGGGCTGGGACAGATCGGCACGACTAAGGATCCGGTCGGCACGACCGTCGCGGGCCTCGGCAACGTGGTCGGCGCAACGAGCAACACGGTGTCCGGCCTGAGCTCGACGGTCAAGGCGCTCGGCACCGGCCAGCTCGCGCCGCTCGCGCCTGTCACGACCCCGGTCGGCACCGTGCTCGACACGGTGGCCAACGGCTTGACTGCTGCCGGCACGACGATCGGCTCGACGCTGTCGTCGGGCGCCGTGCAGCAGGTGACACAGCCGCTCAGCTCGGCGATCACGCCGCTCGTGATCACCGCCGGCCAGGTCACGCAACAGGTCGGCACGACGACCGGTCTCGGCCAACCCGTCTCGGGCCTGCTCGGCCAGGTCGGCGGCGCGATCAGCTCGGCCGGCAAGCAGGTTGGCGGCACGTCGAGCCAGCCGCTCGTCGGCGACGTCGGTCAGCTCGTCACTGCGGTCGGCAACACCGTGACCAACGCGGGCGGTCTCGTCAACCCGAACGGCCCGAACGGCGCGGCACCGATCCCCGGCCTGATCACGAGCCTCGTCGGCGGCTCGACGGCGACCGTACAGAACGGCACGTCGTCGGGTTCCGGCTCGACGAATCCGCTCGGCGGCCTGCTGTCGGGTCTCGGCTCGACGCCGCTCGGCTCGCTCACGGGCGCACTCGGCGGCGCGACCGGCGGTTCGGGCAGCAGCCCGCTCGCGCCCGTCACGGGCCTCGTCTCCACCGTCACCGGCGCATTGAGCGGTGCGGCGGGCGGCAGCGGCGGCCCGCTCGCCCCTGTCACGAATCTCGTGTCGACGGTCACGGGCACGCTCGGCGGCGCAACGGGTGGTGCAGGCAGTGCAAACCCTCTCGCGCCTGTCACCGGTTTGCTGAATACTGTCACCGGAGCAGTTGGCGGCGCAGCAGGATCGGGGGGGGCGAGCCCGCTCGCACCGGTCACGTCGCTGGTCGGCAGCGTCACGGGTTCGGCAACGTCGGGCGGCGGCTCGACGGGGCTGCTGGCACCGGTAACGGGATTGCTGGGTACGCTGGGTAGCGTTGGCAAGTAAGGAGGACGGTCGCACCTTCGCAGCCGGAGCGGACGGCGCGACCGTACAAACACAACCGGCATTGCGGCACGCGGCGCGCGGCACCTTGGTGTCGCGCGCCGGCATTACAAAGAAGACGAAAAGCAAGGCCAACGAGGAAGAACAATGAAATCCAGACTCGACAGATGGATGATGCTGCTCGCCATCGCGGCAGCAGGCACGGCACATGCACAAACGCGCGTCGGGGGTAACCCGCTCGACTCCCTGCCCCAGATCAACGCGCCGAAAACCGGCCCGAACGTGACCGTGCAGGTCGCACCGCAGGCGCCGCAGTTGCAGGAGCTGCTGTCGCGTCACCTGACACCGGCGACGTTCCAGGTCGAAGGTGTGAAGTCCGTACCGTTCGAGGAAATCTCGCGGCGCTTCACCCCGCTCGTCGGCAAGGACATCACGATCGGCGACCTGATCGAAACGGCCAACGGCGTGACGAAGCTGTACCAGGATCGCGGCTTCGCGCTGTCGTTCGCGTTCGTTCCTGCACAGACGTTCGAGAACGGCGTCGTGCGCATCACGGTTGTCGAAGGCTATGTGTCGGACGTCAAGGTCACCGGCAAGCCCGGTGCGATGGAATCGAAGATTCGTGCGATCGCCGCGCATATCACTGCCGATCGTCCACTGCGCCGCGCGACGTTCGAACGCTACGTGAACACGTTCGGCCTGTTGCCCGGCCTCACCGTAAAGGCGAACGTACCGCCGCCGCAAACCACCGACGGCGCCACGACGCTCGAACTCGCGGTCGATCGCAAGCCGTTCAACGTCAGCACCGGTATCGACTTCAACCACCCGGGCGTCCAGGGTCTCATCACCGCGACCGAAAACGGCCTCACGTCGTTCGGCGAGCAACTGAGCATTTCCGCACTGGCGCCGCCGGGGCGCGACAAGCAGACCTACGTCGCATTCAGCGGCGCGGTACCCGTGGGCAGCAGCGGCCTGATCACGCGCCTCGACGCGAGCACGTATCGCGGCAAGCCGACTGACAATCCGGGGCTGCCGTCGACCGTCCAGCGAACCGTAAAAAGCGAGAAGCTCGGTCTTTCGGCATCCTACCCAATACTTCTGAACAACCAGCGCAGCCTGCTCGGCACGGTGTCGGGCTATGCAGCGCATAACGACGACAACTATCAGAACAAAATCAACGGAAATACCCTCGACAACAGGTCGCAGGTACGCGTGCTGCAATTGCAGCTCGACTACACGAGCGTACAACCGAAGCAGGTGCGAAAGCTGAGCGTCAACGTCGCAAAGGCGTTCGACATCCTCGGCGCATCGAAATCGCAGACCGGCCTGGTTAACGGCTCGACGATTACGTACGCCGACCCGACATCACTGACCTTCGTCCGCACCGGCGCGACCTTCACGCAAACCAACGAATGGCCGTTCCGGATCGGCACGTCGATCTCACTGACCGGGCAATACAGCCCCGACTCGCTGCCGACATCCGAGCAGATCTCGTTCGGCTCGACGCGCTACGCGCTCGGCTATCAGCCGGGCGAAGCGTCGGGTGACTCGGGATGGGGGATGTCGCTGGAGGTCAACCGCGGCTTCACGCCGGGCTGGACGTATATGAAATCCGTTACGCCATACATCGCCTACGACATGGCGCGTGTGTACCTGCACTCGGGCACACCGTCGCCGAACCGCATGTCGTCGGTCGGCATCGGCGTGCGTTTCACGGACAGCCGCTTCTATAGCCTCGACCTGAACGTCGCGAAGCCGGTGGGTGACGCGCCGGTCGAAAGCGCATCACGCAGCCCGCGCATCAACGCCGCATTCTCGTATCAGCTCAACTGATCGGTCACCAAACAGCCCGCGCCACGCGGGCTGTTTCGATTAGAGTCCCCTCTATCAAACGTGGCGCGTCGTTTCACGTATTCTGGCGAAGCTCGCAACATGCCCGCCCCATGCAGACGGTCGTGCGGGCAAATCGAACACGACATGCAAAACAAGGAGGACGACAATGATTCAACTGACCCGCCCGTTTCGTGCAATCGCCATCGCCGGCGTACTGCTCGCTTGCGCTGCCCCCACGTTCGCACAAGCAGACAGCCCCATCGGCATGTGGCAGACGATCGACGACAACACGCATCAGCCGAAGGCACTCGTGCAGATCGCCGAGGACGGTGATGGTGCGCTGACCGGCAAGGTCGTCAAGGGCCTCGGCGCGAACGATACGCCTGATCGCCGTTGCACCGCCTGCACGGACGAGCGCAAGGATCAGCTCATCAAGGGCATGACGATCATCAAGGCCATGAAGAAGGAAGGCGACCACTGGGACGGCGGCAACATTCTCGACCCGGAGAACGGCAAGGTCTACAAGTGCAAGATGACGCTTGAAGACGGTGGCCAGAAACTCGTCGTGCGCGGCTACATCGGCGTGTCGCTGCTCGGTCGTTCGCAGACCTGGGTTCGCCAGCAATAATGTGGTTCGCGCTTAAATGCGCGGCTCAATGAAAAAATCGGCCTGCGACGAAGTCGTCAGGCCGATTTTCTTTTGGTGTGTGCGTAGCGGGAACTGAAGAACATCACGCTGCATGCTTCAGCGTGTCCGACGCATAGCTACCAGGTGCGCGATATGCGGGCGCCACATTGCTGCGTGCTTCCGCCGCCTTCGATTGCGTGTGCTTGCGCATCCGCGTGGACAACTCGTTGCATAGATTCGCGCCTGCATCGCCATAGAGTTCACGCATGACACTCATCAACGCGCCCGTCTCGTGCCAGACCTTGAAGCGACGATGGCAAGTTTGGTAGGACGGGTAACGACGCGGCATGGCCGACCACGTTGCGCCGCTGTAGATCACCCAGAGCACGCCGTTCAGGACGGCACGCGTATTGGCCAACGGACGGCCGCGCAACTCGGTGCGCGGCTGCATTTCGGGCAGAAGCGACGCAACGCAGCGCCACTCTTGATCGGTCAGATCGCGATACGGTGTCATGGACATCTCCAGCCTTAGTAACCATGACACAACGATATCGGCTCACCTCAACAATGAATATAAGACAAATCCGAAAATACCCTGAGATTGCCTTAATTTGACTGGAATTGACGTTTGAATCCCGTCAATTGCCGAAAATCGCACTCAGGTCAGTGACGTATCGACGATGCGGCGCGGCGTTTCGATGTATTCCTTCGACTGCATCTCGACGATTCGCGAGACCGTCCGCGCAAACTCGTTGGCCATCGGGCCTTCAACGTACAACTGCTCCGCCGGCACCGCCGCGGACATCAGCAGCTTGACCTTATGGTCGTACAGCACGTCGATGAGCCACGTGAAGCGGCGCGCCTCGGACGCCATCCGCGGCGACATCTGCGGCACCTCGGACAGCACGATCGCGTGGAAGCGGCTTGCGAGCTCGAGATAGTCGTTCTGCGAGCGCGGGCCGCCGCACAGCGTCGCGAAGTCGAACCATACGACGCCGTCCGCCTTGCGCAGCGCCTTCAGCTCGCGCTTCTCGATATGCAGCAGCGGGCTTTCGTCGGGAACGGCGGCAAGCTTCTGGAACGCATGCCGCAATTCGCGATCGGCATCCGCGCCGAGCGGCGTGTGATACATCTTCACCTGCGCGAGCGTGCGCTGGCGATAATCGACGCCCGCGTCGACGTTGAGCACGTCGAGCCTGGACTTGATCAGCGCGATCGCCGGCAGCATACGGTCGCGATGCAGACCGTCCGGATACAGGTCGTCGGGATCGTAGTTGGACGTCATCACGAACTGCACGCCGTTGTTGAACAGGCGGTCGAGCAGACGGTACAGGATCATCGCATCGGCAATGTCCGACACGTGAAACTCGTCGAAGCAGATCAGCCGGTAGCGCTTCGCGATGCGCCGTGCGAGTTCGTCGAGCGGATCGACCTGCCCCTTCAGTTCCTCGAGCTCGCGGTGCACTTCGCGCATGAATTCGTGGAAATGCAGGCGCGTCTTGCGCTGCACGGGCACGACCGCGTAGAAGCTGTCCATCAGGAAGCTCTTGCCGCGCCCGACGCCGCCCCACATGTAGACGCCGCGCGGGAGGTCGGGATGATTGATGAGCTTCTTGAGCGCGTTCGAGCGACGCGCCTTGTACTCGACCCACTCGTCGAAGCATTGCTGCAGGCGATCGACGGCCGCGCGCTGCGCGGGATCGGACTGATAGCCGCGCGTGGTCAGTTCGCGCGTGTAGTATTCGGTGACGTTCATCGGGCAAACCGGAAAAAACGAAGGCGGACGGGAAACCCCGCCCGCCCTCGTCATGAGACGGCTGCGCCGGCCGATGGCCGGCCGGCGCTATTCCGCGCTCAGCTGTTCAGCGAACGCTTGTCGACGGCGAGCGCCGCTTCGCGCATCACTTCCGACATCGACGGGTGCGGATGGCAGATGCGGGCGATGTCTTCCGACGCCGCCTTGAATTCCATCGCCACCACGGCTTCCGCGATCAGGTCCGACGCGTTCGCCGCGATCACGTGCACGCCGAGCAGTTCGTCGGTCTTCGCGTCCGCGATCATCTTCACGAAGCCGTCCGGCGCATTCATGCCGAGCGCGCGGCCGTTGATCGAGAACGGGAACTTGCCCGACTTGATCTCGCGGCCTTCCGCCTTCAGCTGCTGCTCCGTCTTGCCGACCCATGCGATTTCCGGGTACGTATAGATCACCCACGGAATGCAGTTGTAGTCGATGTGCGGCTTCTGGCCGTCGATCACTTCCGCGACCAGCACGCCTTCGTCTTCCGCCTTGTGCGCGAGCATCGGGCCACGCACCACGTCGCCGATCGCGTACACGTTCGGCACCGCCGTGCGGCAGTGGTCGTCCACGTCGATGAAGCCGCGTTCGTTCGCCTTCAAGCCGATTGCCTCGAGGCCGAGGTTGTCGGTATTCGGCACGCGGCCGACCGACACGATCAGGCGGTCGGCGTCGAGCGTCTGCGCGTTGCCGTCCTTGTCCGTGTAGGCGATCGACACGCCGTTCGCGGTCGCCTTCACTTCACCGATCTGCACGCCGAGATTGATGTCGAGGCCCTGCTTCTTGAACAGCTTGGCCGCTTCCTTCGCGAGCGCTTCGTCAGCTGCGCCGAGGAATGCCGGCAGCGCTTCGAGTACCGTCACTTCGGCACCCAGGCGACGCCACACCGAACCGAGCTCCAGGCCGATCACGCCTGCGCCGATCACGGCGAGCTTCTTCGGCACCGCGTCGAACGTCAGCGCACCTTCGTTGTCCGACACGATCTTGTTGTCGACCGGGATGCCCGGCAGGTGACGCGCCTTCGAGCCCGTCGCGATGATCACGTTCTTCGCGGTGACGACTTCGGTTTCACCTTCGCCGCTCACTTCGATCTGCACGCCGGCGTCGGTCTTGCCGGTGAACTTGCCATGGCCCTTCAGCCAGGTGATCTTGTTCTTCTTGAACAGGAACTCGATCCCGCTCGTCATCTTCTCGACGATCGCGTCCTTGCGGCCGAGCATCTTCGCGACGTCGATCTTCACGCCGTCAACCGTGATGCCGTGGTCGGCCAGGTGGTGCGACGTGTTCTCGAACTCTTCCGACGACGCGAGCAGCGCCTTCGACGGAATGCAGCCGACGTTCAGGCACGTACCGCCGAGCTTCAGCGCGCCGGCCGGGTTCTTCCACTTCTCGATACAGGCAACGGTCTTGCCGAGCTGCGCGGCACGGATCGCGGCGATGTAGCCGCCGGGGCCGGCGCCGATCACGACGACGTCAAATTCCTTGGACATGACAATCCTTTCTTCTTGTGCAACCGCACGGGCCACGCGTGTCGCGCGCCCGTGCGGTGCGGGTCAATGCGGTGAAACTCGGCTTACAGGTCGAGCAGCAGGCGTGCCGGATCTTCCAGCGCATCCTTCATCGCGACGAGCGACAGCACGGCTTCGCGGCCGTCGATGATGCGGTGGTCGTACGACAGTGCGAGATAGTTGATCGGACGGATCACGATCTGGCCGTTTTCGACGACCGGACGCTCCTTCGTCGCGTGCACACCGAGGATTGCCGACTGCGGCGGGTTGATGATCGGGGTCGACAGCATCGAGCCGAACACGCCGCCGTTCGAGATCGAGAACGTACCGCCCGTCATTTCCTCGATCGACAGCTTGCCGTCCTTCGCCTTCTGGCCGAACTCGGCGATCTTCTTTTCGATCTCGGCGAGGCTCAGTTGATCCGCGTTGCGCAGGATCGGCACGACGAGGCCGCGCGGCGAGCCGACAGCGATACCGATGTCGAAGTAGCCGTGGTAGACGATGTCGTTACCGTCGATCGACGCGTTCACGAGCGGGAACTTCTTCAGCGCGTGGACCGCCGCCTTCACGAAGAACGACATGAAGCCGAGCTTCACGCCATGTTCCTTCTCGAACTTGTCCTTGTACTTGTTACGCAGCTCCATGACCGGGGCCATGTTCACTTCGTTGAACGTCGTCAGGATCGCGTTGGTCTGCTGCGACTCGAGCAGACGCTCGGCGATACGCGCACGCAGGCGCGACATCGGCACGCGTTGTTCCGGACGGTCGTTCAGCCAGGTCGCGGCCGATGCCGGCACCTTCACTTCCGGCAGCGACGGCTTCGCAGCGGCCGTCTTGGCCGGTGCGGCAGCCGGAGCAGCCTTCGGTGCGCTGCCTGCTGCCAGCGCGTCGCCCTTCGTGACGCGGCCGTCGCGGCCCGAACCTGCGACGTCGCCCGCCGACAGGCCCTTCTCGGCCAGCAGCTTCGACGCGGCCGGCGATGCGGTCGTCGACGATGCAGCGGCAGCGACCGGCTGTGCTGCCGGTGCGGCTGCGGCAGGCGCTGCTGCCGGCTTGACTTCGGCGGCGCCCGCGGCGGCTTCGGCTGCGCCGGCCTTCGCTTCGGTGTCGATCGTCGCGATGATCTGATCGGCAACAACAGTGTCACCGTCGTTCTGCAGCACTTGCGCGAGCACGCCCGCAGCCGGTGCCGGCACTTCGAGCACGACCTTGTCGGTCTCGAGTTCGATCAGGATTTCGTCTTGAGCAACTGCTTCGCCCGGCTTCTTCTTCCACTGCAGCATGGTGGCTTCCGAAACCGACTCCGAAAGCTGGGGGACTTTGACTTCTACGATAGCCATGTGATTTTCCTGGATGCTTAATCTGGGTAATGACGAGGTTCGTGCGATTCCTTCGGCCGGTGCGGCGCGCAACGCGCCCGGCGGGCCAAAAGAGACGGGAAAGCGCATGGCGCCTTCCCGTTTCGCTTCCGTCGGTTATTTCGCGATCGATGCGCTCTTCAGGCGGCCGAAAGCACCTTCGATGAGGGCCTTCTGCTGCTCGTAGTGCTTCGCGTAGTAGCCAACCGCCGGCGAGGCCGAAGCCGGACGGCCGCTGTATGCCAGCTTCTGCCCTTCCTTCATGCCTTCCTTCAGATGGTGCTCGACGTAGAACCAGGGGCCCTGGTTCTGCGGCTCGTCCTGCACCCAGACCACTTCAGTCGCGTTCTCGTACTTCTTCATTTCGGCTTCGAACTGCTTGTGCGCGAACGGATACAGCTGCTCGATACGGATGATCGCGACGTCGTTCGCCTTCGCTTCGCGGCGATGTGCGACGAGGTCGTAATACACGCGGCCCGAGCATGCCAGCACGCGCTTGACCTTCTTCGCGTCGATGCCGCCGTCGGTTTCGCCCAGCACCGGCTGGAACGAACCCTTCGCGAGTTCCGACAGGTCCGACACCGCTTCCTTGTGACGCAGCAGCGACTTCGGCGTCGCGACGATCAGCGGCTTGCGGAACAGACGGATCATCTGGCGACGCAGCAGGTGGAAAATCTGTGCCGGCGTCGTCGGTTGAACGACCTGCATGTTGTGATCCGCGCACAGTTGCAGGAAACGCTCGATACGCGTCGACGAGTGTTCCGGACCCTGGCCTTCGTAGCCGTGCGGCAGCAGCATCGTCAGGCCCGACACGCGGCCCCACTTCACTTCGCCCGACGAGATGAACTGGTCGATCACGACCTGCGCGCCGTTGACGAAGTCGCCGAACTGCGCTTCCCACAGCACGAGCGTGTTCGGCTCGGCGGTCGAGTAACCGTATTCGAAGCCCAGCACCGCTTCTTCCGACAGCACCGAGTCGATCACCGTGAATTTCGCCTGGCCTTCAGCGATGTTCTGCAGCGGCACGTACGTACCGTCGTTCCAGCGCTCGCGGTTCTGGTCGTGCAGCACCGCGTGACGGTGCGTGAACGTGCCGCGGCCCGAGTCCTGGCCGGTCAGGCGCACCGAGTAGCCCGATGCGACGAGCGACGCGAACGCGAGGTGTTCGCCCATGCCCCAGTCGAGCGGCTGGTCGCCACGCGCCATGTTGCGGCGGTCGTTGATCACGCGCTCGACGAGCGGGTGGACCTTGAAGTTTTCCGGGACCGTCGTGATGCGTTCGCCGAGGCGCTTCAGTTCTGCGAGCGGCACGGCCGTGTCGGCTGCATCCGTCCACTTGCGGTTCAGGAACGGAACCCAGTCGACCGCGTACTTGCTCTTGTAGTTCGACAGGACCGGGTCGACCGTGTGGTGACCGTCGTCCATCGCCTTGCGGTACGCCTTCACGAAGTTGTCGGCGTCTTCCGCGCTGATCACGCCCTGCTGCACGAGCTTCTCGGCGTACAGCGCACGGGTGCCCGGGTGCTGCGCGATCTTCTTGTACATCAGCGGCTGCGTGACCGCCGGCGTGTCCTGCTCGTTGTGGCCCAGCTTGCGGAAGCAGACGATGTCGATCACGACATCCTTGTGGAACTGCATCCGGTAGTCGATCGCGATCTGGATCGCGAGCACGACGGCTTCCGGATCGTCGCCGTTCACGTGCAGCACCGGCGCTTCGATCATCTTGACGACGTCGGTACAGTACAGCGTCGAGCGCGCATCGCGCGGGTCGGACGTCGTGAAGCCGATCTGGTTGTTGATGACGATGTGCAGCGTGCCGTGCGTGCCGTAGCCGCGCGTCTGCGCGAGGTTCAGCGTTTCCATCACGACGCCCTGGCCAGCGAAGGCCGCGTCACCGTGGATCTGCACCGGCAGCACTTGCAGGCCGTCTTCGTCGCCGCGACGGTCCATCCGCGCCTTCGCGGAACCTTCGACCACCGGGTTCACGATTTCGAGGTGCGACGGGTTGAACGCGAGCGACAGGTGGACCGGGCCGCCTTCCGTCGACACGTCCGACGAGAAGCCCTTGTGGTACTTCACGTCACCGGCCGGCAGGTCGTCGACGTGCTTGCCTTCGAATTCGGCGAACAGGTCGGCCGGCATCTTGCCCAGCGTGTTGACCAGCACGTTCAGACGGCCGCGGTGGGCCATGCCGATGATGATTTCCTGCACGCCGCGCTTGCCCGAGTGCTGGACGACTTCGTCCATCGCCGCGATGAAGCTTTCGCCACCTTCGAGCGAGAAGCGCTTCTGGCCGACGTACTTGGTATGCAGGTAGCGCTCGAGGCCTTCAGCGGCCGTCAGGCGATTCAGGATGTGCTTCTTCTCGTCTGCCGAGAAGTTCGGCGTCGCGCGGGTCGACTCCAGGCGCTCCTGCCACCAGCGCTTCTGTTCCGGGTCGCTGATGTACATGTATTCAGCGCCGATCGTGCCGCAGTACGTGTCGCGCAGACCCTTGACGATGTCACGCAGCGAAGCCTGGTCGAAACCGAAGTACAGGTTGCTTGCGCTGTACGTCTGGTCGAGGTCGCCTTCGGAGAAATCGTAGAACGCGGGCTCGAGTTCGGGAATGGCGGGACGTTCGCGACGCTTCAGCGGATCCAGATTGGCCCACTGCGAGCCAAGGAAGCGATAGGCGCTGATGAGGGACTGGACGTGCACCTGCTTGCGTGCCGCAGCCAGATTGGTGGTGCTTTCGCGCGGGATGAAGGCATTGGCCTTCGCGCGCTCGGCGAACGATTCGACGATCGGAAAATGGGCGACGTCATTGGCATTCGAACCGTCCGTTGCAGGCACATTCTGCAGCGCGTCGAAATACTCTCGCCAGTTCTCCGGCACCGATGCCGGATTGTTGAGGTATGCATCGTACAGTTCTTCAACGTACGAAGCATTGCCGCCGAACAGATAGGAGTTCAGCTGAAACTGCTTCATTACATCTGACATTTTACGCTCACCTTTCTTCGAGTTTCTCGAGAAATAGCGGGTTACTCAACCTTCCGCGACACGGCCTGACCGTTTAGCGGATTGCGAATCAAGTCTTGCTTGGAAGGACCTAAACTTGCGTGCGCGCAGCATATCACAGAACCGATACCGAAGTTCACGGCGAAATGTGCCTGAAAGCACCGCGCGACGGGGTTTTGCCGGATTGCCACGACCCGCAGGAACAGTGTTTTGCAGACAATCGGATTGCACACTGCGCAGATGCAAAAAAGGCTGCCCGCAGGCAGCCTTTTCCGTGATGCAGCGAACGGCCGAAACGCTTAGTCGACCGCGCCTTCGCGGCTCGCGCGGCGACGCTCGTGCTCCTTCAGGAAGCGCTTGCGCAGGCGGATCGATTGCGGCGTCACTTCGACGAGCTCGTCGTCGTCGATGAATTCGACCGCGTACTCGAGCGACATCTGGACCGGCGGCACGAGGCGCACGGCTTCGTCGGTACCCGACGCACGCACGTTGGTCAGCTGCTTGCCCTTGATCGGGTTCACGACGAGGTCGTTGTCACGGCTGTGGATACCGATGATCATGCCCTCATAGAGCGCGTCACCCGGCTTCACGAACATGCGGCCGCGATCCTGCAGCTTCCACAGTGCGTAGGCCACGGCAGCGCCGTCGTCCTGCGAGATCAGCACACCGTTGCGGCGCTCGAAGACCGAACCGTCCTTGACCGGTGCGTACGAGTCGAAGATGTGGCTCATCAGGCCCGTGCCGCGCGTGAGCGTCAGGAATTCGCTCTGGAAGCCGATCAGGCCACGTGCCGAGATCTTGTACTCGAGACGCGTACGGCCACGGCCGTCCGACGCCATGTCGAGCATCTCGCCCTTGCGGCGACCGAGCTCTTCCATCACGCCGCCCTGATGCTCGTCCTCGACGTCGACGGTCAGCAGCTCGTACGGCTCGTGCCGCACGCCGTCGATTTCCTGCATCACGACGCGCGGACGCGACACGGCCAGCTCGTAGCCTTCACGACGCATGTTCTCGACGAGAATCGTCAGGTGCAGTTCGCCACGACCCGACACTTCGAACACCGTTTCGTCGCCGGTGTCCTTCACGCGCAGCGCGACGTTGTGGTTCAGTTCCTTCATCAGGCGGTCGCGGATCTGGCGGCTCGTGACGAACTTGCCTTCGCGGCCGGCGAGCGGCGACGAGTTGACGAGGAAGTTCATCGTCAGCGTCGGCTCGTCGACGGTGATCATCGGCAGCGCTTCCGGCGTATCCACCGCGCAGATCGTTGCGCCGATGCCGACGTCTTCAATACCGTTGATCAGCACGATGTCGCCCGCTTCGGCCGACTCGACCTGCACGCGCTCGAGGCCCGTGAACGACAGCACCTGGTTGATCTTGCGGTTCAGCACGTCGCCTTCCGGGCCGAAGCGCATCGCGACCGGCTGGCCCGGCTTGATGCGACCGCGCGTGATGCGGCCGACGCCGATCCGGCCGACGTACGTCGAATAGTCGAGCGACGTGATCTGCAGCTGCAGCGGCGCATCCGGATCCGCCGGACGGACCGGCACGTGTTCGAGGACTGCCTCGAACAGCGGGCGCATGTCGCCTTCGCGCGCAGCCGGGTCGAGCGACGCATAGCCGTTCAGGCCCGATGCGTAGACGATCGGGAAGTCGAGCTGCTCTTCGGTTGCGCCGAGCTTGTCGAACAGGTCGAAGGTCTGGTTGATGACCCAGTCGATCCGCGCACCCGGACGGTCGATCTTGTTAACGATGACGATCGGCTTCAGGCCGAGCGCGAGCGCCTTCTTCGTGACGAAGCGCGTCTGCGGCATCGGGCCCTCGACCGCGTCGACGAGCAGCAGCACCGAGTCGACCATCGACAGCACGCGCTCCACCTCGCCACCGAAGTCCGCGTGCCCCGGCGTATCGACGATGTTGATGTGCGTGCCTTCGTACTCGACCGCGCAGTTCTTCGCGAGAATCGTGATCCCGCGCTCTTTTTCGATGTCGTTCGAGTCCATCACCCGTTCCGCAATCTGCTGGTTCTCGCGGAAGGTGCCGGACTGGCGAAGCAGTTGGTCGACGAGCGTAGTCTTGCCGTGGTCGACGTGGGCGATGATGGCGATATTGCGAAGGGCGCGGGTCATAGAAACCTGGAAATCGTTTGAACGCGCAAAAGCGCCCGCTCGTTTTTCACGGGCGCGCGCATTGCAGCTTGGAAAGCCACAAATTATAGCACGTGCGGATGTCGAGAGCTGACGGGCACGTTGGAACCCAACACAATCCGGCCGGCACGCCCTCCCCTCGAACCCGCCAGTCGGCCGAAGCCCGCGTCATCGGCAAGCCCAAAAACCTTATTCGCATAAGGGATTTGTGGGACACAAAGCGCGCCCTTTGCCGTTCGATTAACATTTGCCGCGGCAAGCAACTGTGCCTATACTGCTGCCTAGTCAACTATTGCAGCTTCAGGGTTTTATGTCGGATTCTTCTACCCAACCACCCGTTTCGCCGCTGTCCTCGTATCAGATGAACGACAGCGTCGGTTATCTGATGTCGCGCGTGAAGTCGGTGATGACCAACCTCGTCACGCAACGCACGCAGGAAGAGCTCGGCATCACGGGCACGCAGGCGAGCATGCTGTTCATGATCGCGGTCGGCAAGTGCTCGACGGCCGCCGAGCTCGCGCGCGAGTACGGGATCGACGCGAGCGCGGTCACGCGCCTGCTCGACCGGGTCGAGAAACGCGGCCTGCTGTCGCGCGTACGCAGCATCGAGGATCGGCGCGTCGTGCGCCTCGAGCTGACCGACGAGGGCCGTGCGCTCGCCGAACGGCTGCCGCCGATTTTCCGCAGCGTGCTCGACCAGGTGCTGGACGGGTTTACGCCGGAAGAAGTCGGGTTCCTGAAGAGCATGCTGCGCCGCATTCTCAGCAACTACTGCGAGACCGCCGGCGGCAGCATCACGTAATAGTTGCCATAACAATTACTTTTGACAGATTAATGTAAGGAAATCCTTGCAGTGTCCATCATTCATTCCGAGTCAGGGATCAGCGCGATGAAATCCTCCCCGTTGTCCGTGCGCGCCGGGTCGTGCCGCGCCGCCGTCGCTGCCGCGGTCGCCGCACTGGCGCTGGCGGGCTGCGCGAACTACATCGGCATCAAGAGCGACAAGCAGATCGCTCCCGCGTCGCAATTCGAATCCGCCCAGAGCCTGCCGGCCCAGGGCGGCCAGTGGCCGGCGCTCGACTGGGCCAGCCAGTTCGGCGATCCGCAGCTGCCGAAGCTGATCGACGAAGCCCTGCAGGGCAATCCGTCGATCGCGCAGGCGCAGGCGCGCATCGCAAAGGCGTCGTCATACATCGAATCGTCGCGTTCGAGCCTGATGCCGAAGGCGGAAGCCAGCTATTCGTGGACGCGCGAGCTGTATTCGGCGAACGCGCTGTTCCCGCCCCCGTACGGCGGCCAGTGGTACAGCGAGAACAACGCGCTCGCGAGCGCGTCGTGGGAACTCGACCTGTGGGGCAAGAACCGCGAACGCCTGCACACCGCCGTGTCGCAGGAAAAGGCCGCCGAAGCCGACATGCAGCAGGCGCGCATCACGCTCGCGTCGTCGGTCGCACGCACCTACAACTCGCTCGCGCAACTCTATGCGCTGCGCGACATCGCGCAGCGTGAGATCACCAATCGCGAGACGGTCGGCAAGATCACCGACGGCCGCGTGTCGGCCGGCCTCGACACCAACGTCGAACGCCAGACGGCGCGCGGCAATATCGCGACGACCCAGGCTTCGCTGTCCGATCTCGATGGCCAGATCACGACGGTGCGCTACCAGCTCGCCGCGCTGCTCGGCAAAGGCCCGGATCGCGGGCTGCAGATCGCGGCGCCCGTGCTGAACCCGAGCGGCGAAGTCGCGCTGCCCGGCAACCTGCCGGCCGATCTCGTCGCACGCCGCCCCGACATCGTCGCCGCGCGCTGGCAAGTCGAAGCCGCGATGCACGACGTGAAGGAAGCGAAGGCCGAGTTCTATCCCGACGTGAACCTCGCGGCCGGCTTCGGCTTCGATGCGTTCGGCTGGGGCAAATTCCTGAACTTCGCGAGCCGTCAGGCGCAGTTCGGCCCGGCGATCCACCTGCCGATTTTCGACGCCGGCGCGCTGCGCGCGCAGCTCAAGGGCCGCTACGCGGACTTCGACCTGTCGGTGGCGAACTACAACCAGACGCTGATCAGTGCACTGAACGACGTCGCGACGCAGGTCGCATCGATCCGTGCGGTCGATCGCCAGATGGGCGATGCGCAACGCGCACTCGACGCATCGACGCGCGCCTATGACCTCGCGGTCATCCGCTACAAGGCCGGCCTGTCGCCGCAGCTGCAGGTGCTGACCGCGGACAGCAACCGCCTCGCATCGGAACAGACGGTGACCAACCTGAAGATGCGCCGCCGCGACATGCAGCTCGCGCTGATCAAGGCGCTGGGTGGCGGGTTCGACGCGACCGGCACGCCGCTCGCCGCGCCCGATGCCGACAAGCCGACAAAACAGGCCGCCAACTGATCCGGCGCCACCACTACGCAGACACTCGAAATAACGGACGGAGAAAATCGCCATGAGCGACCAACAAAACGCCGCCAGCGCGCAGCCGCAGAACAACGGCAAGCGCAAACGGATGATGACGCTGCTCGTCGCGGTCATCGTGATCGCGGCCATCGCGTATGGCCTGTACTACTTCCTCGTCGCCCGCTTCCATGAAGGCACCGACGACGCGTACGTGAACGGCAACGTCGTGCAGATCACGCCGCAAGTCACCGGCACCGTGATCGCGGTGAAGGCCGACGACACGCAAACGGTCAAGGCCGGCGACCCGCTCGTCGTGCTCGACCCGGCCGACTCGCAGGTCGCGCTGCAGCAGGCCGAAGCCAATCTCGCGCAAACGGTGCGCCAGGTGCGCGGCCTGTTCGTCAACGACGACCAGTACCGCGCGCAAGTCGCGCTGCGCCAGTCCGACCTGTCGAAGGCCGAGGACGACCTCCGCCGCCGCGTGGCCGTCGCTCAGACGGGTGCCGTGTCGCAGGAAGAAATCTCGCACGCTCGCGACGCCGTTCGCGCCGCCCAGGCATCGCTCGACGCGTCGCAGCAGCAGCTCGCATCGAACCGCGCGCTGACCGCGAACACGACGATCGCCTCGCATCCGAACGTGATGGCTGCGGCCGCGAAGGTTCGCGACGCGTACCTGGCGAACGCCCGTAACGTGCTGCCCGCGCCGGTCACCGGCTATGTCGCGAAGCGCTCGGTGCAGGTCGGCCAGCGCGTGTCGCCGGGCACGCCGCTGATGTCGGTGGTGCCGCTGAACGCAGTGTGGGTCGATGCGAACTTCAAGGAAGTCCAGCTCAAGCACATGCGCATCGGCCAGCCGGTCGAACTGACGGCCGACATCTATGGCTCGTCGGCGGTCTACCACGGCAAGGTGGTCGGCTTCTCGGCCGGCACGGGCTCGGCGTTCTCGCTGCTGCCCGCGCAGAACGCGACGGGTAACTGGATCAAGGTCGTGCAGCGCCTGCCGGTGCGGATCGAACTCGATCCGAAGGATCTCGACAAGCACCCGCTGCGCATCGGCCTGTCGATGCAGGTCGACGTGGACATCAAGGACGAACGCGGCGATCAGCTCGTGAACGCGCCGAACACGGTCTACGAGACCAATGTGTTCGCGAAGTACGGCGACGAAGCCGACGCCGAAATCGCCCGCGTCATTGCCGAGAACGCAGGCGGCAACGCATCGGCGCCGGCTACGTCGAAGTCGAATGCCGTCGCGAAGATGATGTAACCGTTCCGACTCCGGAAAAACAACCGACATGGCACAGGCTCCTGTCTCTCACCCGCCCTTGCAGGGCGGGCAACTCGTGATCGGGACGATCGCGGTATCGCTCGCGGTGTTCATGAACGTGCTCGACACGTCCATCGCGAACGTCGCGATCCCGACCATCTCGGGCGACCTCGGCGTGTCGTCCGACCAGGGCACGTGGGTCATCACGTCGTTCGCGGTCGCGAACGCAATCTCGGTGCCGCTGACCGGCTGGCTGACCGACCGCTTCGGGCAGGTGCGCCTGTTCCTCGCGTCGATCATCCTGTTCGTGATTTCGTCGTGGATGTGCGGGCTCTCGCCCAACCTGCCGTTCCTGCTTGGGTCACGCGTGCTGCAAGGCGCGGTGGCGGGCCCGATGATTCCGCTGTCGCAAGCGCTCCTGCTGTCGAGCTATCCGCGCGCCAAGGCACCCATGGCCCTCGCGCTATGGGCGATGACGACGCTGATCGCGCCCGTTGCCGGCCCGATTCTCGGCGGCTGGATCTCGGACAACTACTCGTGGCCGTGGATCTTCTACGTCAACATCCCGGTCGGCATCGCCGCCGCCGCCGCGACGTGGGCGATCTACCGCAACCGGGAGTCGGCCGTGCGCCGTGCGCCGATCGACGGCGTAGGCCTCGCGCTGCTGGTCATCTGGGTCGGTTCGCTGCAGATCATGCTCGACAAGGGCAAGGATCTCGACTGGTTCGCATCGACGACCATCATCGTGCTCGCGCTGACCGCCGTCATTGCGTTCGCGTTCTTCGTCATCTGGGAATTGACCGCCGAGCATCCGGTTGTCGACCTGTCGCTGTTCCGCATGCGGAACTTCACCGGCGGCACGGTTGCGCTGTCGATCGGGTACGGCCTGTACTTCGGCAACCTCGTGCTGTTGCCGCTGTGGCTGCAGACGCAAATCGGCTACACCGCGACCGACGCCGGTCTCGTGATGGCGCCGGTCGGGCTGTTCGCGATCCTGCTGTCGCCGCTCACCGGGAAGTATCTGCCGCGCACCGATCCGCGCTTTATCTCGACGGCGTCGTTCCTGACGTTTGCGCTGTGCTTCTGGATGCGGTCGCGCTACACGACGGGCGTCGACGAATGGTCGCTGACGCTGCCGACGCTCGTGCAGGGCATCGCGATGGCCGGCTTCTTCATCCCGCTGGTGTCGATCACGCTGTCCGGCCTGCCCGGCCACCGCATCCCCGCGGCATCGGGCCTGTCGAACTTCGTGCGGATCATGTGCGGCGGTATCGGCACGTCGATCTTCCAAACGGCCTGGGACCATCGCAACAACTTCCATCACGCGCAACTGGTCGAGCAGACGAACGTCTACAACCCGACGTTCAACCAGGCCGTCACGCAGATGGGCAACCTCGGGCTGACGCAGGACCAGGCGCACGGGCTGATCAACAACATGGCCACGCAGCAGGCCGCGCAGCTCGGCGTGAACGACCTGTTCTACATCTCGGCGGCGATCTTCGTGCTGCTGATCGGGCTGATCTGGATCACGAAGCCCGAGCGCTCGGGTGGTGGCGATGCAGGTGCCGCGGCATCGGCTGCACACTGAACACGCAGCCTGAACGCAAACAAAAAAGCCCGGTCGACATCGACCGGGCTTTTTTCATTCCGACGGGAGCGCGTTCGCGCGGCTGCGTCAGGCCGCCGTGACGACGAGCCGTTCCGGCGCCAGTACGCCGTTCGCCTTGCGAGCCACGCCGAGCAGCCGAGTCGCGTCATAGACACGCACACGCTCGCCTTCGGCCGCATTGATCGGGTCGAGCGCCGACAGTGGCAGACGCTGGCCGTGCAGGAATCGCTTCGCGGTGGTTTCATCGAGACGAACCAGCGGAAACGTCGACAGCAGCGCATCGACCGGCTGGAGCCACGCATCGCGCGACGCGTCATCGGCATCGGACAGCGCGTCGAGCGTCACCGCATGCTCGAGCGTCAGCGCACCGACGCCCGTGCGGCGCAACATCGTCAGATGCGCACCGCAACCAAGTGCCTCGCCGATATCCTCCGCCAGCGTGCGCACGTACGTGCCCTTGCTGCAGGTCACGCGAAACGTCACGTCAGGCAAGTCGCACGAGAGCAGCTCGAGTGCGAGGATCGTCACGTTGCGGCCCTCGCGCTCGACGGTTTGCCCCGCGCGCGCATATTCGTACAGCGGCTTGCCATCGCGCTTGAGCGCCGAATACATCGGCGGCACCTGCACGATCTCGCCGGTGAAGCGCACGAGCGCGGCTTCCACCGCCGCGCGGTCGCATTCGACGGGCCGCGTGTCGATCACCTCGCCTTCCGCGTCGCCGGTGGCCGTACGCTGGCCGAGACGCATCGTCGCTTCGTAGGTCTTGTCCGCTTCGAGCAGATCCTGCGAGAACTTCGTCGCCTCGCCGAAGCACAGCGGCAGCAGGCCCGAAGCCAGCGGATCGAGCGTGCCGGTGTGACCGGCTTTCTTCGCGAGCAGCAGGCGCTTCGCGCGAATCAGCGCGTCGTTGCTCGACAGGCCGACCGGCTTGTCGAGCAGGAGGACGCCGTCCAGCACGCGCCGGGGCACGCGCGGACGTTGGGATGCTGCAGTCGTCATAGGCCGGTCGAGCTCAGTCGTCCTTGGCGGCCGCGTCGGCCTCGTCGTCGTCCTTCGCGCGCGTCGAGTTCGCTTCCTTGATCAGGCGCGACATTTCCACGGCCTTCTCGATCGTCTGGTCGTAGTGGAAATGCAGCGTCGGCACCGTATGGATGTGCAGGCGCTTGAACAACAGGTTGTGCAGGTGACCCGACGCGTGATTCAGCGCTTCCTGCGTCTTGTCCGGATCGCCGGTCAACGCGGTGAAGTAGACCTTCGCGTGTGCGTAATCCGGCGTGAGTTCCACGCTCTGGATGGTCACGATGCCGATGCGCGGGTCCTTGACCTCGCGCATGATGAGTTCGGACAGATCGCGCTGAATCTGGTCAGCAATCTGTACGTTGCGATTGGGGGAAGTACGTTTCCTGGACATGATCGATCCGTGATCCGTTTATCAGGATAAAGCGGCGGCCAGTGTTGGCACGCCACCATGAAAATGGGCGGGACAGGCCCAAGCCTGCCCCGCCCATGAGCCGATGCGCGAGGGTTACAGCGTACGCGCGACTTCGGTCACTTCGAAGACTTCGAACTGGTCGCCTTCGACGATGTCGTTGAAGTTCTTCACCGACATACCGCACTCGAAGCCTTGCTTCACTTCCTTCACGTCGTCCTTGAAGCGCTTCAGCGATTCGAGTTCGCCCGTGAAGATTACGACGTTGTTGCGCAGCACGCGCACCGACGACGAGCGCTTGACGATACCGTCCGTCACCATACAGCCGGCGACTGCACCGATCTTCGGTACCTTGAAGACCTGGCGCACCTCGACCATGCCGGTGATGACTTCGCGCTTCTCCGGCGCCAGCATGCCCGACATTGCCGCCTTCACCTCATCCACTGCGTCATAGATGATGTTGTAGTAACGGATGTCGATGCCGTTCGACTCGGCCAGCTTGCGCGCCTGTGCATCTGCACGCGTGTTGAAGCCGATGATGACCGCCTTCGATGCCGTTGCGAGGTTGACGTCGTTTTCGCTGATGCCACCCACCGCGCTGTGCACGATCTGCACGCGCACTTCGTCGGTCGACAGCTTGAGCAGCGACTGCACGAGTGCTTCCTGCGAGCCCTGCACGTCGGCCTTGATGATGAGCGGCAGGTTCTGCACTTCGCCTTCGCCCATCTGCTCGAGCATGCTCTCCAGCTTCGCAGCCTGCTGCTTCGCAAGCTTCACGTCACGGAACTTGCCTTGACGGAACAGTGCGATTTCACGCGCCTTGCGCTCGTCCGGCAGCACGATCACTTCTTCGCCCGCACCCGGCACTTCCGACAGACCCTGGATTTCGACCGGGATCGACGGGCCGGCTTCCTTCGTCGGCTTGCCGTTCTCGTCGAGCATCGCGCGCACGCGGCCGTAGGCCGTACCCGCCAGCACGACGTCGCCTCGGTTCAACGTACCGGACTGCACCAGGATCGTCGCGACCGGGCCCTTGCCCTTGTCGAGCTTCGCTTCGATCACGATGCCCTTGGCCGGCGCCTCGACCGGTGCCTTCAGTTCCAGCACTTCGGCTTGCAGCAGCACGTTCTCGAGCAGATCGTCGATACCTGCGCCCGTCTTCGCCGAAACCGGCACGAACGGCGAATCGCCGCCGTACTCTTCCGGCACGACGCCTTCCGCAACCAGTTCCTGCTTGACGCGATCGAGATTCGCGTCCGGCTTGTCGATCTTGTTGATCGCGACGACGATCGGCACACCGCCTGCCTTCGCGTGGGCGATGGCTTCCTTCGTCTGCGGCATCACACCGTCGTCGGCTGCCACCACCAGCACCACGATGTCGGTCGCCTTCGCGCCGCGTGCACGCATTGCCGTGAACGCTTCGTGACCCGGCGTATCGAGGAACGTGATGACGCCACGCGGCGTGTCGACGTGATAAGCGCCGATGTGCTGCGTAATGCCGCCCGCTTCGCCAGCAGCAACCTTCGCGCGGCGGATGTGGTCGAGCAGCGAGGTCTTGCCGTGGTCGACGTGACCCATGACCGTGACGACCGGCGGACGCGGCAGTTGCTCCGCATCGGTACCCGTTTCGCCTTCGACGAGCAGCGCTTCCGGATCGTCCAGCTTCGCGGCAACCGCGCGGTGGCCCAGTTCCTCGACGATGATCATCGCCGTTTCCTGGTCCAGCACCTGGTTGATCGTGACCATCTGGCCCATCTTCATCATCACCTTGATGACTTCGGAGGCCTTGACCGACATCTTGTGCGCGAGGTCGGCAACCGACACGGTTTCCGGCACGTGCACTTCACGGACGATCGGTTCGGTCGGCGCCTGGAACGTCGAGCTGTCCTGGTGACGACCGCGACCCTTCGGGCCGCCGCGCCAGCCGCGGTCGACGCCGCCGCTCGAATCGCCGCGCGTCTTGATGCCGCGACGCTTCGACGCGTCGTCCTGCCAGCCGCCCTTGCCTGCGCCCGGCTTCTTGTTGCGGTCGCCCGCGCCTGCCGGCGCAGTCGTAGCCGGCGCTGCAGCACCGGCCGGCTTCTTCACGGCCGGACGCGCCTGCGCACCTTCCGGCTTTGCCGGCTTGTGCAGCGTGCCCTTCGCTTCGGCCGGCTTCGGCGGCTCGACCGGCTTCGGCGGCTCGACTGCCTTGACCACGGCCTTGCGCGGCGTGTTCATCATTTCGCGAATCGCACGCGCTTCGGCTTCTGCCGCCGCACGACGCTTGCTGATCTCTTCCTGCTCGGCGCGCGCCTTGTCCGCCGCCTCGCGGGCAGCGTCTTCAGCCTTCTTCGCCGCTTCGCGCTGCGCCGCACGTTCGGCGGCTGCGCGTGCTTCGTCCTGCGCGGACTGCGTGCTCGCCGCTTCCTGCTGCTCGGCTGCAGCAGCCTGCTGTGCGGCTGCCTGCTGCTGTGCCGCTGCAGCTTCGGCCGCGGCACGCTTCGTCGCCGCCTCTTCCTCGGCGCGACGGCGCTCGGCTTCGGCCGCTTCCTCGCGGGCACGGCGCTCGGCTTCCTCGCGCTCGAGGCGTTCCTGACGCTCGCGAAGCTCCTGCGCCTGCTTCTCGAGCAGCTCGGCCTCGCGGCGCGCTTCTTCTTCGCGACGCTTCAGTTCTGCATCGTCGTCCGCTTCGGCGACCTGCGCCTGACCCTGTTCCGCACCCTCGCTCACGTCGTCGCGCTTGACGAACGTACGCTTCTTGCGGACCTCGACCTGAATGGTGCGAGCCTTGCCCGTCGCGTCAGATTGCTTGATCTCCGACGTATGCTTGCGGGTCAGCGTGATCTTGCGCTTGTCGCCGTCGGTTGCGCCGTGCGACTTGCGCAAATGATCGAGCAGACGCGCCTTGTCCGTTTCGGACAGCGCATCGTCTTCACTCGCTTTCTGGACGCCCGCTGCCTGCAGCTGTTCGAGCAGCACACCAGCAGGCATTTTCAGTTCCGCGGCAAATTGGGCTACGTTGTTACTCGCCATTCATTCCTCTTAGTGCAAGGACCGATTCCTTGCGGTTAGCATCGGGTCAGGCCATACGGCCGCCATCAAATCAGTGCGCCATGGTCATTTCTCACTGGAACCAGTGTTCACGTGCTTTCATGATCAACGCCTTAGCGGCATCCTCTTCCATCCCGGTCATGTCGACCAGTTCATCTACAGCCAGCTCGGCGAGATCGTCGCGCGTCTGCACGCCGTGTTCGGCCAGCTTCGCGAGCAGCTCCGGCGTGATGCCGTCGAGGCTCTTGAGATCCAGCGCTGCGTTCTCGACCTTTTCTTCGTTCGCGATGGCCATCGTCAACAGCGCGTCGCGTGCGCGGTTGCGCAGTTCGTGCACGGTGTCCTCGTCGAACGCCTCGATTTCGAGCATTTCGTTGAGCGGCACGTACGCGATTTCTTCCAGGCTCGTGAAGCCTTCGTCGATCAGGATGTCGGCAACTTCTTCGTCGACGTCGAGACGCGCCATGAACAGCGCACGCAACCGGTCGCGCTCCTCACCCTGCTTCAGGGCGGATTCGTCCGGCGTCATGATGTTGATCTGCCAGCCGGTCAGCTCGCCTGCAAGGCGAACGTTCTGACCGCTGCGGCCGATCGCGACTGCCAGCTCGTTCTCGTCGACGACGACGTCCATCGAGTGCTTTTCTTCATCGACGACAATCGACTGGACAGCTGCCGGCGCGAGCGCGCCGATCACGAACTGGGCGGGATCCTCCGACCATAGCACGATGTCGATGTTTTCGCCACCGAGCTCGTTGCGCACGGCCTGCACGCGGGAACCGCGGATGCCGACGCAAGTGCCGATCGGATCGATCCGCTTGTCGTAGGCGATGACGCCGATCTTCGCGCGCACGCCCGGGTCGCGGGCAGCTGCCTTGATCTCGAGCAGGCCCTGCTCGATTTCCGGCACTTCCATTTCGAACAGCTTCATCAGGAACTCGGGCGCCGTACGCGACAGCTCGATCTGCGGACCGCGCGCGGTGCGGTCGACCTTCGCGATGTAAGCGCGCACGCGGTCACCCACGCGCAGGTTTTCCTTCGGGATCAGCTGATCGCGGCGCAGCAGCGCCTCGACACGGCCGGATTCGACGATGAAGTTGCCCTTGTCAAGGCGCTTCACCGTACCCGTCATGATCTTTTCACCACGCTCGAGGTAGTCGTTCAGGATCTGCTCGCGCTCGGCGTCGCGCACCTTCTGCAGGATCACCTGCTTCGCGGCCTGCGCGCCGATGCGACCGAACTCGATCGACGGAACGGGTTCCTCGACATACTCGCCGACTTCGACGTCGGGCTTCTGCTCACGTGCTTCGAACAGCAGGATCTCGCGATCCGGCTCCTGCAAGCCTGCCTCGTCGGGCACGACGAGCCAGCGACGGAAGGTTTCGTGCTCGCCGCTTTCGCGATCGATATGGACGCGGATTTCGGCGCCTTCGTCGAACAGCTTCTTGGAAGCGGACGCGAGCGCAGCCTCGAGGGCGCCCAGCACCACATCCTTGTCGACGTTTTTCTCGCGCGCCAGCGCATCCACCAGCATCAACACTTCGCGACTCATTATTTGCGGCTCCTAAAGTCAACTTGCGGAATCAGGCGGGCTTTATCGATATCGGCCAGCGTGAAATCCAGCATGGCTGCCTCGCCCTTCTTCCCCTCAAATTCCAAACCGATCGTTTCGCCATTCGGCGCGTGCAGAATGCCCCGGTACGTCTTGCGCCCGTCCAGCGGCTTTTTCAAGGTCACGGAAACTTCGCTGCCGGCGAAGCGCTCGAAGTCGGCCAGCTTCTTCAACGGGCGGTCGAGCCCCGGGGACGAGACTTCGAGCCGTTCGTAATCGATGTTTTCGACCGTCAAGACGTGCTGGAGCTGACGCGTGACCTTTTCGCAATCTTCGAGCGAGATGCCGGCAGGCTGATCGATGTAGATGCAAAGCATGCCGCGCCCGGTGCGCTCGAGATCCACCAGCTCGTAGCCGAGCCCGGTGACCGTGGTTTCTATCAGTTCCGTCAGTTGCACTGTGTCCTCTCAGGTGTTCGCGCCCGCCGCTCGCGATTCACCCGCGGGCGCGCGCCTTAGCCGGCGCAGGAAGCGCTACCCGAGATGCCTAACCGTTTCAGCAAAAAAAAATGGGCGGAACGCCCATCTTCTTACTGGTGGTCGCACCTGAGCCGCACATTGAATCCGTACGCCCAGCGACTCCGCGATTATAGCGATTTTTGGCGCAAACGCCAAGCCAGCCGGTAAAAGCAGCGTGTCGACTGCCTTTACGGGCCCAAAAATGCGAAATCGGGCTGTTCGATCAACCTGCGCCATCGTGGCAGCCGGTGATCGCTCATGCCGGCGGCCATGCAGCGCCGCGTGACATATATACAGTCGAAAGCAATAAACGCAATGCCTCGCGCCGACAAGACCGACCTGATCCCGATCCGGCCGGCCCGCCGCCGGCCTTGCGCCGCGCGCCTGGATGCTTAGCGGCTGCGCGTGCGGCTGCGCTGCGGACGCTGGCCGCCGCGTGCACCACCACCGTTGCCGGCAGCGCCCTCTGCACGATTGCCGTTCGGGTTGCGGTTGCCGCCCTTGCTGCCGCCGCGCTTGGGGCCCGCGCTGTCGCGCTTGGGACCTGCGCCATACGACGCACGATTGCCGTCGACATCGCCACG
Organism: Burkholderia sp. Se-20378; assembly: GCF_017104665.1. NCBI lineage: Bacteria > Pseudomonadati > Pseudomonadota > Betaproteobacteria > Burkholderiales > Burkholderiaceae > Burkholderia > Burkholderia sp. Se-20378. Next base: position 26,154 of record NZ_JAAGPG010000073.1, read on the forward strand.
GCCACCGCCCGCGCGATTACCATCGCGTCCGCCACCCGCACGGTTGCCATCCCGGCCGCCGTGCGGG